>DAOVMP010000004.1 GCA_030630695.1 Candidatus Woesearchaeota archaeon | reverse complement strand
GATGGAGCAGTAACTTTAGAAGATGCCCTATTTTTTCATGGCGGAGGTAGATGGATACAAGATGTAGTTCATTTATATCTTAATCAACCTAATATGACCGACTTTTTCGCAAATGAAATCACTATTGATCAGGACAGCAGAGAATCTGTTGCAAATCTTACAAGAGCTTTTAACAAAGAAAAAGAAAATATTGAAGCAAAAACTAAAACAGAATAATATAAGAAAGATATTTATACTTTATTTTTTTTCTAATTAATTATGAAGCAAATGCTTGTATTATCTCAGGAACACACCAAACTGGCTAAAGCAGAAATAGATGCATTAACAGCTAAACAAAATAAACTATATGAATATATCGCAATATCAGATTCAAATAAACAACTACAAAACAGACTAGCATACACTAGATTCTATTACAAATTACTTTTCATCTGTGAAGAAGATGATCTAAAACAAAAAATAAAAGATTTCGATTGGAATAAATACTACAAACACTCGTTCTGTATAAGAAAATTTGGTAAATCCCGCGTAAAAGAATTAGAATTAGCTGATTTGGTTTGGGAACGATTAAATAATCCTGCTGCAGATTTGAAAAATCCTAAAACAAGGTTTGATTTCTATTTCACAAAAGATAAAGTTATATGCGGTTTGTTCATTAGCAAAGCAAGAACTGATTTTAAAAAAAGAATGCCTAGATTAAGGCCCGGAATCCATCCTTCTACTATGAAACCAAAACTTGCAGCAGCATTAATTAATTTAACAGGAATAAATAAAGGAGTTATTTACGATCCTATGTGCGGTACAGGAGGGATTATTATAGAAGCAGCTGCAATGAATTTAAATGTTATAGGTTCTGATATTGATGAATTAATGTTAAAACAAGCAGAAAAAAACATAAAACATTATAATTTCAAAGCAAAACTGTTTAAACAAGACGCAGTAAAAATAAAAAAAGCATACAACTACATTGTAACAGACTTGCCTTATGGAAAAAATACAAAAACATTAGATCAAAAGAAATTCTACTCAGAATTCTTAAAACAATTAAAAAAAATATTAAAAATAAGAGCAGTTATTGTCTTCCCAGACTTCATAAAGCATAAATCTTTAATCAAAAGAGCAAATCTAAAATTAAAACAAGAATATACATATTATCTTCATAGAACCATGTCTAGGACTATTTGTGTTATAGAACCTTAAGTTTTCCGATTTCTAACACGAAAAATATATAAAGATTAAAAATATTAGTAATAATCATGAATAAAATCAAAATTTATGATATAATTTTTTGGACATCGTTATTAGTTATTGCAATTTGGATTGTATTAAAGATGTTTGGAGTTATTAATTCTCCTGTTTGGATTGAAATGGTTCCGTATTTAGGATTAATTTTCGCAGCAGGTTCTTTTTATCAGTCAGTTAGATCGATGAAATTAGATATTTCTGATTTTAAATTAAGAATGAGCGGTGTTGAATTGAAAACCCATAATATTGAAAAAGAGTTAGTTGAGGTAAAAATAGAGTTAAAACATTTGTAGGATTATTGCTTTAACCCAAAAATATTAATACTAGTATTCTTTCTGAACAGCTATGAACAAAAAAGACCTTATCAATCAATGGACTAAGTTAAAACTTGTTAAAGATAAACGAATTATTTCTGCGTTTAAAAAAGTCAAAAGAGAGGATTTTGTAGTTAAAGAATATTTAAGAGAAGCTTATGAAGATGTTCCTTTGCCGATTTTGCAGTTGCAGACTATTTCTCAGCCAACTACTGTAGTTATAATGCTGCAGGCATTAAATGTTAAGCTAGGTATGAATATATTAGAGATAGGTACAGGTTCTGGTTACAACGCAGCTTTGTTGTCAGTTTTGGTTGGATCGCAAGGAAACGTGTATACTACTGAGATAATTCCTGACTTAGCTGATTTTGCTAAGAATAATTTGAAAAAATTTAGAAATGTTAAAGTTTTCGAGTCTGATGGTTCAAAAGGTTTGCCTAATTTTGCTAAATATGATAGAATTATTTGCACAGCTGCTGCAAAGGAGATTCCTAAACCTTTAATCGAGCAATTAAAAGAAAACGGAATTATTGTTATTCCTGTAGGTCCAAAATATGGTCAAAGAATGATTAAAGGTATAAAAAAGAAAGGCAAATTAGAAACACAGTCTTTAGGTAATTTTATGTTTGTTCCTCTAACTGGAGAGTTTGGGAAATAAAAGAAAAAAAAATAATTTATTTCTGTGCTAATACCCAAATGCTTTTTAGTGCTACAACAAGTGCTGCTGGAGCTACAAATGCTACGATATTAGCTAGGATTGATAGTATTATTACTCCTAGTGCTGGGATTGCTCCTGCACTTCCTATTAGCATTAGTGCTAATGCTGCTACTAGGAATTCTGTTGTTTCTTTTGCAGTAATATTTAAGAATCCTACTACTAATCCTAGGATTACAAGTACCCATACTAGTGTTGACGTTTGCCATGCAGGAACAAGTCCTGCTACTATTGCGATTAGTATACCTAGTATGAATGCCCAACTTCCTAATTTTGCATCCATTATATCTACCTCCGTTCAGTTATTTAGTATTATTAATCCTTCTGAGCTTAATATGTTTTATAAGTGTTTATCACCACTGGATAAGAATTAAAAAGAGTGAAGCTTTATAAATCCATCTTTCTTATAAAAAGAATATGCAAAAAATCATAAAAAATCTAATTCCAGGAAGCATTGATGAAGTAATAGATAAATGGAGACAAGAAGATAGTGAAAAATATAGATTGACTCTTCTTCATAAAAATAAAAATGATTATTATTGTTTTTTGAGCAACAATATGCAGGAAATAGAATCTAATAACGAAATTAGTATGGGAATGACTATTGTTGCTAAACCTAAACGAGTAAATGTTAAGGTGCATTATGATCTTGTTTTTAGTAAAAAAGATCTTAATGAAGGTTTTTATTTTGTAATGTCTGAAGAAAGTCTATTTGAAAGAGAAAATAAAGTAATTCCTTTTTATTTTAAATCTGATTTGTTGTCAACAATTGTTGAAAGACAGTTAAAAGAAAAGTTATTAGATTACATTGAAATTAAATCACGCGGAACTATAACTAATTTTGAGTATTTAGGTTCTCATACTTTTATTAAAACTTTTTTACATGTATTATTTTCAAAAGAAGTTAAAGAAAAAAGAAAAATTTATCGAGCAGCAAGTAAATCTCTTGGTAATGATATTTCTAGTTTGTTTCACGAGGAAAAATCCCCTTCAGATTTTATTCAACAATTTGATTATTTATCCGAAGATAAGAAAAAAAAGACATTGTTTGTAAATTCTTTAAAAAATATACTTACGCCTATGTCTTTTATTCCTCTTTCTTCTTTTTTGCCTTATTCTATGTGTAAGTATTATATTTCTCAAGCAGTAATAAAGCCATATGAAAATAAATTTGGTCAAAATAAGGAAGAAGAAGCTAAAGCATTATCGAGTGAATTTTTTGCCGGGCATCCAAGAGTGGTTGAGGGTTTTACTAAGATTTTAGAAGTAATAAAGCATACAGGCAATATAACTGCTTATGCTATGTTAGGGGGAGCAACAGCTTTTTCACATTTTATTTTAGATTCTCCAGTTCTAAGTTATCCATTAATTACCGGAATGGGATTGTCTGGATTAACAATGCTTACTAATTTTATTAAATCAAAAGGTAGAAATTCAAGCGGCATGATCTCTACTGTTTTGGATATTATGTTATATAATAAATTAAAATAAGTAATAATTCTAAACTATACTATTCAATATTTCATGAATAAGTGTTTATCACCGCTGGAGGAGAATTAAAAAGAACAAACATTGCACAGATTAAGGTTGGATTTGGGAGGGTGTTTGGAGTGAAGCTTTATAAAGAAAAAAGTATTTGTTTTTGAAATGAATGTCAAAAAGAGTATAGAATCGCGAAGAAGCATACGACAATATCAAGATAAACAAGTACCAGATGATTTAGTTAATGAAGTGATTAATGCTGCACGATTGGCTCCTTCTGGCAATAATGCACAACCATCTCGATATTTTGTTGTAAAAGATGCTAAAACCAAAAAGAAGTTACAGAATAATAATATTATTAGAGATAAGTGGGCATACGATGCTCCAGTTATAATCGTCTGTTGTGCAGATCCAAAGTCATATACTAAGTTTGTCGAAGAATGGGATGATCCTAATGAAATTAGAGCGATACGCGATTTGGCAATAGCTTCTTCATATATGGTTCTACAAGCGACAGAATTAGGATTAGGCACTTGCTATTGTGGGTGGTTGAAAAAAGATAAAATTAAGAAAATTCTTGACATTCCGCCGCATTTTATTGTACCATATGTTATTACTTTGGGTTATCCTGCGGAAACACCTAAACCACGTCCTAGAAAAGGGATTGAAGAAATACTTTTGTAAGAAAATATTCTCAAACTATCCTATTCAATATTCTTAATCTTTATATAGATCTTATTATTATAGGATAACACTATGTTTGTTAATGTTTGGGAATTTTATGTAAAACGAGAATTAGAGAGACAATTTGAAATAGTCAATGGGCCGGCTGGAAAATGGAATGAGTTTTTTAGTAAAAGTCCGGAATTCTTAGGAACACATTATTTAAAAGCAATGCAAACTATTATGAAAAGCGATGAAATAACGCGAAGATATCTAACGCAAGACAAATGGAAATCTCAAGAAAGCGCAGAGCTATATGTTATGGAAAATCAGGAAAGATTTGGTGAACTCGCTGAACTGAACAACGGGCTTGTTTTGTTTAAGAATCATATTGGTTTCTTTGCCGCCAATTGCTGAAAAAGTTTGTATAAAATCAAACAATCCTATTCAGTATCTCATGCGCGTCTTTAGAACTAGATTTGAATCAATTTTATTGTAACAGTTCTTTTAGCTGAGAAGCAGAAATCTTTCGTACATTTACTTTGGTTAGTCCTAATACTTTTGCTTTCACTAATCGATAGAGACCATCAAGTATTTCCCATCTGCCTTTTTTGTTTTTTGTTACATCTATAGGAAATTTTAAGTTCGAGTTCATAATTCTGTTGTATTGATATTTGTATTTTGTTTTATTCTTTATCACTTGATTAGGAGTTATTGCGTATTTTTTATTACCATATTTCCAGAAGGGAATATCAAACTGCCAAGCAAGTTTGGAAATTAACATTCGGGTTACAGGAATATCAAGAGCCCATATCTTTTTATTAATAGGCACGCAGTCTAAACAATGATCCGCAATTATTTTGGGCAATGTTTTATCTAACATATACTGGGTATCAAGAATCCTCTTTATATTTTTATCGGTTATGCGTCACAAGAAGGCGCAAACTTAATTATGATTTTATTACTTTTATCTTTTTCAAGAACTAAACAATCCTATTCAATATTTCATGAGCATCTTTAGAACTAATATGTTCTCTAAATTTATTCCCGCCTTTTGCTAAAAACATTAATTGAATCTGCTGCTGTTCTTTAACAGAAACCCGAGCATGTTTGTCTGCTTCGATTAATCCATACGGATATCCTAGAAAACAGGGATCTACTGAATTTGCTTTTAAGAGCGATAAAACATTTCCAATGTGGTCTTTATTGCTTAAATCTAATCGAAAAACGTGTTTTGAATTTTTATTTAACTTAGCAAATCCAATAAATGGTGTTGTTAAATAATACCAATCACAGTCAGGACTTAAAGAATTCAAAGCAGATGCAACACTATTTCCTGTGTTTGTTAATATTGAACTTGTTTTAGATAAACCAGTTACAATTACTTCTTTTGCTTTAGCTTTTTCAAACAATTGTTCATAATATTTATTTTCACCAGTGATTGAAGATTGTAAATCTCCGTCTCGAACTATAACATCGCCTTTTGATAAAGCATCAACAGCTTCGTTTGCCATTTTAATCTCTGCAAACTTGCGAATTACTTCTGCGATTTTGCCAGGCTCGATTTTATGTCTGCCGCTTATTAAGCTTTTATCTAAAGCATCAAATTCTTTTTCTAAACGAAAATGTGTATTATACGTTTCAATTTCATATTTTATTCGATTTCCATCGCCTTTTGCACTAACTAAAACATAAAATTCGTGTTTTTTATTAGAAACTCGCGAATTCCCAGAATATATAGTATAGTAAGTTCGAATAAGCTGTAAACTAAAGTTCGCAGCTCCGATTATCTCTGCATTTCCGCCGTCAACATAGCATACTTTTCCAGCAGCAATATTATCACTTATACTAAGAAACCGTTTTTTATCAATAGGTATCACATCAGTAGAGCTAAGAATTATCGAATTTCCCTTATTCGCAAGTTTCTCACTAAGTTTTTGAATTATTCGATTAAATACCACAGAAGTAGTTGAGAAGGTCTAGTATTTAAATTATGCCATGGTTTTAATTGTTATAGAAAAGTTCGTAGAAATTTTTTGCGGGTTTAATACTCCTTCTTATTATTGTAAAATCACTAATCTTTATAAGGAACTTATTACTAAGTATTACTAGGTGGGATGAATATGAAGAGGAAAATAAGCATATCTATTGATGAAGAAACTTTGTTAAAAATACTTGGAAGTATAAAACAAGGCAAGTTTAGAAATAAAAGTCATGCAATAGAGTATGCTGTAAATAATCTATTAAGAAAATGAGTTTAGAACAAGATTTAGACCAAAGCTGGCAAAAGTATGATGATTGGTCTAGTGATGAAAATGATTTTTCAGGGAGAACTGCTACTTGTAAGAATAATGGAGATGAAACAACTTATAAAATAGAAGAAAAACTTGGCGAAGGAGGTTTTGGAGTTGTTTACAAAGCAGTTGATGAAGAAGGCAATTCAATTGCATTAAAGCTGCTAAAATATACAAGTCCAAAACTAATAAATTCGGCTAAAAGAGAATCTATCTTCTTATCAGAAGTAAACCACCCAAATATTGTAAAACATAAAGGATTTTATTCAGAAACAAATGTTGAAGGAATTAAAGGCAGTTTTCCTGCTATTGCTATGGAATACATTAACGGAGAAACTCTTAATGTTGCAGAAACAGATGAAAATTTTTGTAATTATGTAGTTCAAATCATGCAAGGACTTAAAGCAGCGCATGACCGCGGAGTATTGCACAGAGATATTAAGCCAGGAAATATCTTAATAACATCTGATGGACAGATTAAAATAACTGATTTTGGCGTGAGCAAATTTACCCGAGAAGAAGCAGGAGCAGATCTTTCAATGACTATGACTTCTGAAAGAAAAGATATTGCAGGAACCCCAAAATACCTGCCAAGAAACAATGAAGAACTAGAAAATCCTGATGAAAGAACTGATTTATTTAGTCTAGGTCTGGTGTTTTATAAAATGCTCTTAAGCAATGTAGAAGCATCTCCTGATTCAAAAGCCCCACAAAGAATAAAACAAGCAATTAAAGGAAAAAATAAACTGCCAAATTCAGATAAATTAGCAGATCTTGTCTGCGACCTGACTTTAGACGTAAGAGATGAGCGCCCGAAGAATATCGAAGCAGTTCAATCCCTAGATGTATACAAAGAAATGGAAGATATTGCAGGAATTCCTGTATATTGGAGAAAATTTTGTGGGAGAATGCTTCCTTTTCCTGATCGTTTAGCGTATAGTGCAGCATATGCATATTTTGACGGGTTAGATAAAGATAAAAGGATTGAAGGTGCAGCACGCTTTGTAAAACATGACATAAATGACTATTCTAATTTCTTAAACAAAATGTCTGATTTTTTTGTTCTTCAACGTGGTTTTGAGCATACAAAAAAAGAATATCCAAAAAACAAAGAAGATGCAGACTTAGAGGTTCAAGCAATACGATACTGCTTGAAAAATGATGAGTTTACATCAGTAGTGCAACATTTGAAAGAATGGGAAGAGAGAATAAAAAAATACCAATCAGAGTTTGGTTTAAATGGTGAAGAAGAACTTGGGATTTTAAGCAAGACGATTACTGAAAAACGCGAACAGTTGTTTGCAAAATTTGTTAAGGATATTGAAAACAAGATATCTAATAATAGTGAGGCAACACAGTTTTTAGTTAATACAAATTTCAATGATTTAACAAAAGATCAAACGCAAAAAATACAAAAATTACTTTATGAAAAATTCAATGAAACAAAAGAAAAAGAAATAACAAAAGAAGACGTTAATGATAAATATCACTCTCTTGTGGAATCACTTGAAGGAAAGAAAGTAACTCAGGAATTCAAAGATGCTTATGCAATGGCGGCGTATAAAGATGGAATTGAATCTGAAAATATTGATACTTTACTTGCAACAATTGAAGTATGGCGCCATAAAAGTATTACAGATAAGATAAAACAAGAGTATTCAAATTTTAAATCCACATTTACAAATGAACGAAATCACCCACATTTTGCCAAACATGATGCTAGATGTTTGATGAACAAATTAGATAAGAAGGATTCTGCTAAAGATATTGACAAAATATTAAATCAAATCCAAAAATTAGGTAGAAAACATAAAGCATTTATTGGTAATTTTATAGAAAAAGCGATTTTGGATTATGCTGAACGAGTATTAGAAGATTCTACTATCTCACTTGTAGAAGGAATATCAAGTATTGCACGGTTAGGCCATAAATATAATGTGTATGTCGGGCCGATTTTAGATACTGCTCTCAAAAAAACTGTTAAGAAGAATACGGATTTCTTAGAAAAAATGTCTATTCATGTTGTACAGTACTTAGAGCCATACACATACCAAAAGGGTTATAACGAATTACAACAAAAATACCCAAACGCCTTCAAAGAACCTCCTAAGTTTGAAGATTTGGAAGAGATGGTTGGAGGAAAAAAAATAAAAACTCATATGAATACTTTAGCTTTAACAATTGGTGATGAAGATTTCATATTGCCACAAGCACTACTTAAAGGAGGTTCGATAGGAGCAGCCTTATCTGGAGGATTAACATACTGCTTAACTGATTGGCCTATTGATTACTCTTATTATTTTCTGCCTGTTGGGATGGGCGCAATAGCAGGCATTTTTGTATATGGATGTGCAAAAGCAGTTCTAACAGAGATTAAATATCAAAATAAACAGAAAAAAAAGAATTTAGAAAAATCAGAAAAAGAATTGGTTTCAGAAACAGAAACTCAAAAACAACCAGAACAACCTGAAAAAATTATTCCTAAAGAAGACATTAATGAATTAATGAAAAACTCAGCAAGTATTAGTACTACTGAAATAACCGCTTATCGTCCAGGAGAAACTCCAGTTATTGAAAACAAACCTGAAAATGTTGTTGATATCACAGAAACTATTGAAGAGCCGAAGCCCGAACCTACTCCAGAAACAGAACCTATCCAAACACCAACAAATCCAGAATTGGCTCCAGAACCAGTAAAAGAACCAGAACCTTCTTCTGTTGAAGTGCCAGCAAAAGAACCAATCCAACCACGAACTGAACCAGAACCTACTGTTGAAATACCAATTCAAACACAACCAATCCAAGAAGACTATCAAGAAGATGAAGAAGAAGATGAAGGAGAGGTAATGAAAGTGTATGAGGAATAATTTTTAGTTTTTAAATTATGCGGAGAATCATTTAAGAACCGCTTCTGCCAAAACATCCATTGTATCGAGTATAGGCAATTCTTGGTTTTTCAAAATCACAGATAGTTCTGTGCATGCAACTAATATTTTGTCTGCTTTGTTAGAATATTTTTTTGCTAGTTTTCTTGCAAATAATGTATTCTTTTCTTTATTTTTTCCTTGATTAAGTTCAAATATTGCTTTGTCTAGTTTTTTTATTTCAGATTCAGTCAGGTTAATGTATTTTTTGTTAGGAAAGTTAAATAATCCTTGTTTTATGGTATTGTGTGTTCCAAGAACAAGTATTTTTTGATTACCTAATTTTTTCTGAACTTCGTTTCGAAGATTAATAATAGGAATTTTAGTATGTTTTTGAAACACATCTAATAATAAGTAAGCAGTATTACAGGCGATTATTATTTTTTTAGCGCCGATTTTTTCTAAATCTTTTATTCCTTGTATGTATGGTTTTATATTTGGATTTTTAGAGAATAATTCTGGCGCAGGAATACTATTAATGATTATATGTGGATAATCTGTATTTTTCTTTACTCCTTTTGATTGTACTTTTTGTATTATTCGTAGATATAGTTCTGCTGTTGATTCTGGCCCGATTCCGCCCAAGATTCCGATTGTTTTCATTCTATTTGCTAATCTTTTTTTTATATTTATAAATTATTCCTTTCTCAGAAAAGTTTTTCTGCATTTTTCTTTTCGACAAGTACATTTTACTTTGTTTCCGTTTTTTTCTGTTAAATCATAATCGCAGGTTATTTCATCTCCAGATTTAATATTTTTTTTAGCAATTAGTTTTGGTTGTTTGCCTTTTAAATTGAGAGTGGTATTTGCTTCGCAGGAATGATTTATCCAATTTAAAACTTGATTGTCATTTACATATCTATTTTTGCCTATGTGGGCAAATCTTGGTTTTGGTTTATC
>DAOVMP010000017.1 GCA_030630695.1 Candidatus Woesearchaeota archaeon | reverse complement strand
ACTTTATACAACACTATAATGAGGCAAGGCCTCACATGAGTCTAAACTACAAAACACCAAAAGAAATATGGGAAGAATCTAAAAGTGTGTAGCACTTTCGATGTGTGTAGCAGTTTCGGGACAATACAGTTAAATAAACTATTACAAACCTTTATAAACTAGTAAATTATCCTAGTCAGTAGCGTATGAGAATCGATTCTCGTACTAGATTCGGAGGAAAAGAATATGAGCGGATTTAATGAAGGCCGTGGAAGAGGAGACTCAAGAGGCGGTTCAAGAGGAGGAGGCCAAAGACGTAGTTTTGGTCCTAGAGAAGAGCACAAAGCAATTTGTTCTGAGTGTAAACAGGAATGCACAGTTCCTTTTAAGCCTACAGAAGGAAAACCAGTTTTTTGCAGAGATTGTTTTGCAAAAAGAAGAAGAGATCGCTATTAATGATTCTTTAAGCGAGTAATTCTTTTATCCAGAGACCCAAGGTCAATGGACGCAAAAAAACTTTGTTTTTTTGTGTTTTTATTTCTTTTTTTTTCATTTTAAACATAAAGTTTTTATACATAAACAAAAATAATACTTCTATGGCTAACCAAGTATGTCCAAAGTGCAAAAGCACGGATATTCAAAAAGATTTTTCTGTTCAATCTTATGGTCAGGGCTCTTTTTTTAATCAATATAAATGTAATAAATGTGGTTACACAGGACAGTTTTTCCCAATTATAAAGAAAAAAAAGAAGAAAACTGTAAAGAAAAAGAAAAAAGCAAAGAAAAAATAGTCATTCTAGAGTTTCACTTCAAAAGCAATGTATTTATCGTATTTCTTCATTCCTTTTTTAATTTCATCTTTAGCTTGTTGTATTGATTTTGTTCTTGGTTCGATTTCTTTGAAATAAACTTGTGCAAAGATTTCATCTAAACTGCCTATAACTACTTTTCCTACTTTACCCCATAGACTTTCTTCTGAAAATCCTTTTCTTAGTCTAACAGGCCTGTTTCTAAATACTGTTTTCTCACAAAAATTAGGCGAATAACCCCGCAATTCATATGTTTTTCCATTAAATATAAAATCATTAAAAAAAGGTGTTTTAAGAGCAACAAATAACCTTGAAAAATCAAGAAATGTTTGTTTTATTTTTTCGTTTTTTTGTCTTGTTTTCCATGAAGCATTCTTGCACCACAGTGCTAATTGATACATTCCTGGTTCTTTATCATGTTTTTCTGCAATTTCTGTTAACCATTTTTCATATTGTAGGTAATATTTTTTAGGAACTCCTCTTCGATGTATTAAATCTTTTTCATCAACTGAATAACCACAATCATGTAAATATTTTATCATCCAAATGTCTATTGGAGCTACATTTTTGTAACCACAGGTTCTCATAAACAATGATGCGCATTTCATTCCTAATCCTGGCGCATTTTTAGTTTTTGCAATTTCATTTCTTAATTCAAATTCTTTTTCTCTTTTTCCTTGAGCATCTTCAAGAAGTTCTTTAGGTATTTCAGATTCAAGCCACCAATCTGCAAAGCCGCGAATAAATGTTTCTTTTCTACGATGATTTCCGGCATTTCTAACTATTGCTGTTAATTCTGCTTTGCTTTTTTGTATTGCTTCAGGAGTGTCTAGTCCGCGATTTAATAATCCATTATAAACTCTCATAAGCATGGTATAAGTATCTCTTGCTGTTAGAATGCAATAAAGTCCGCTTCTGAACATGTTTTCTAGATTTAATGGATCTACTAATTCTCTTTCATACAAAACTTTAGAAGCTTTATAATCTTTCTTTGTTAATTCCCAGCCATTCATTTTCAAAATATTTTGCAACGTAAATTGCTTTTTCTTGTTCTCTGATTAATATTACATCTGCATAATCTAAGTATATGTCGGTTCCGCCTCCCGGTCCGCCTCTTGTTCTTCTGCTTGTTGCGGGTTTTTCTGCTTTTAATTCAGTTATTTGTTCTGCAGATAAGAAATGTCCTTTTAATTGTTCTGTTCCTATTAGTAATCCTTTTTTTCCAGCATAAATATCTATTACAAATTTGTTTGTTGTTTTAAATCTGCTTCCATGTTCCCAGGCATTGCCTACTAATTCAATATATAAAGATATAAAGGGATATACCTTTATAAAAAATTTGCAATTATCTTCCTCAAAAGTTTTTAATTTTAGAAGTTTTTTAATCCAATCTGCTGTTGAATCGTGTTTTTTTTGATATGCTTTTTCTCTGTCAACCATATCTTTTTCTAAAAACATCATTTCTACTCTTTTATGCAATGATTGTCCAACTTCTATATCGTCAAAAGCTTCATCAAGAGTTTTATAAAATTTCATTCTTCATCCATAAAACATTTACCGCATCTTTGTTCTTCTTCTACTACGTGTGTTGAGCATAATCTTATTTTACTGTTGTTTTTGCCTATGGCTTTAAAGAAATCAGGGTGTGTGTGATTTGCACATAGATTATTTGACCCGGTTCTGCGCCAATCACCTCGTTGATCTATGAATAGTTTTTTTTGGTTATTAAGATTTATAAGTTCGGCCCAGGGCATACCGCCGATTATTTCTGCATCTTTTTTCTTTGTGATTCGCATATCAAGAAATTGAGCCCAAAGGTATTCTTTATGTTTTTCAAAGAAATCAAGAGCCATTTTTGCTTCATCTTGTAAACAATCAAGACCGCGGGTTATATCTGTTTGAACATATATGCCTGCATTGACTCCTTCTTTTGCATATTTTAGGATTTCATTTAAACGTTTTTTTGTTGTAAACCCATAGGAAACTATGCCTTCTTCTAGTTTTTCATAGCCAACGCTTGCAATAAGGCTGATTTTGGCTTCTTGATATAGTTTTGCAAGTTCTTTATCATACTGAATTACTTTTATTGGCATTGCTCCTGTTATTTTTCTTTCTTTTGAAAGTGTTGCCAATGCGTTTAATGCGATTTTTAGATTATCTCTAAAACCGGGAATATTTTTCATTATCGGCGCAGTATTTGCTTCTACATTCTGCGCTATTCTTATTCTTGTTGTGTTTGGAATTTTAAGTCTTTTTTCTCTTCGTTTTTCATTTATTTCTTCAACTTTTTTATTTATTCCTTCTATAAGTGTTTTTTCATCAAAATCAAATACAGTATCAAGGTAAGACGGCCCATTTTGATGTGCATAGCAATATGAGCATCTTTTGCCAGGATCATAAAATCCTTCAGGAGTTATAGTTGAAATACATCCTTTGCTGAAATTAAGGCCGATATCTAGCATGCAGATATCATGAAAATGCTTTTTGCCTTCTCTAACTAAACCATTTTTACCTGGATTTATTAAAGTTATGCGAGGTTCTATTTGTATTCTTTCTACAAGACTATAATGTTTTACAGGTTCTTCAGCTGGTTTTGGCTTTTTTTTCTTAGACTTCTTTTTTGGCTTAAATTCTAATTTATCATTTGTTTTTTTAGGTGTGCAGAATTCTTGAATATCATCTCTTAAGATCTGAATAAGTGAATCTGTGAGCGTGCCTAAATCAATATGTTGTGAAATAATATTAAATTTATCATCAATATCTTTTCCTAGTTTTTGATTTATTTGTCTTATTTCTATTAGTTTCTTCTTTTTTACTGAAATGTACTGTAAATCTGTAGAACTACAGTTTATAAGATATGTTGTTACAAACCCTTTTTTTGCTGAATGGTGATATGCAGTATATGCAATTGGTGTTTTTTGAGCTAAAACCGAAGTTAGTTCTTCAGGAAATGCTCTGGGCGTTCTGCTTTTATTATAAGTTTGAAGAAAGAATGTATCTGCAGATATCTGGTAGAATTTCCAATATGTTCCTTTTTTAGAATATGGTTTTCTATTTATCTTTTCTCCCATTTCTCCCCCGTACCAGTATAAGAACAACAATAGGGTATTTTTAAATGTTTTGTATTAGAAAGGGACTGATTCTAGGTTTTTAGATGTTTTTAGTGCAGGGTTTTTTGCTTTGAAATATCCTAGTTCAGCTTCAAAATACTCTTTGACTTCTTGATTGTGCGGAATAAGAACATCCTCTTCTTGATAACCTTGTACTAGCCGATCTAGAATAACACTTCTGAATAATGTATCAAATGTGTATCGTGTATTAGTTATGTCTAGTTTTTTATCCAATCCATTTATTATTCTACTTAAGGCTTTTTTTGTCCAATTTCTTCTAAAATGAAGTATATTTCTGTGTAACTGACTATACCATTCTGGATTTCCACAGGTTTCTGATCTTCTTTTTTGGCGTTGATGTACTGGAGGATTATCAATAGGTACTAATACTATTTGCTGAGTATGATTTTCCAGATCATATAATAAATGGCTGGCTTCTTCTACAAAATACGTTCTTATTCTTTCAGGAAGATCTCTAGTTGATTCTTCAGGCACCCACTTCATGTACTCAAAAGTTATATTTCACTTATTAAATATTTCTGTTCTAGATAGTATATTTTCCGGTTTTTAAGCAGTATTCTGTAAATCTTCTGGAATAATCAGGTTTTCTCCGATTTTAACACTATTTTTTCCGAAAATTCATCCTAAAACTATATTAAAAACCTTTACTATTAATCTTACATGGAAGACATACTTAAAGAAGTGGATTTAACCATTAAGTATTTAAAAAAAAGAAAATATGAACAAGCTCAAAAATGTCTTGTTAGAGCGACTTTTTATTCTAGATTGTGTGCTCAGGAAGAAAAAGGGAAAGAATTAAGATTTTTTACTAAGTTAACTAATCAATTAGAGAAAAGGCTTAATATATTAGAGAAGAAGTATAATTTAAATTGAGGTTTGTTACTGATAGGTTCTCACCAAAACTATATATTCAACCTATGTTTTCCTTCAGATATGGGCTGGCCAATTTGTTTTGGGCACAATTTGTGCTTAGGAAATCTTGATTCTAGTGTTGCGATATGTACTCTTTGGACTGAAAAAGAGCATATTAAAAGTAAAATTCCCCAAGAATATTATTCTATTTTAGGTAATTTATATTCAACAAAAGGGATAGCTTATTTGGTTAGAAATATATTATCTAATCCTAAAATCAGATATATTGTATTATTTGGACAAGACATGGCAGATAGTGGAGAAAAATTTATAGAATTAACAAAAGGGGATGATTTAGATCTTAATATATCTAAAGAAAATCTGGATATATTTAGAAAACAAGTTAAAGTTTTTGATTTTAGAAAGAATTCTTTAGAAGAAGTTATTGAAATTTTAAAAAGTTTGAAAAATAAAACAACAGAATCTTTTGGAGAACCGATTATTTTAGAAGAATCTAACGAAGAAATTCATGAATTGCCTAATGAAAATGTTAATTTTATTATTAGAGAACAACAGATTGCAGATGCTTGGCCCAAAATGCTTGATTTGATAATGAAATATGGTGAAATAAAGCAGACTCAATATGATATGCAGGAAAAAGAGTTATTAAATACAATTATTACAATTACTGAAGAGAATCAGGAATTAAAAACGTTTTTAAAAATATCTAAAAAAGAATTAGAAGAATATTTGCCTACTGTTTTAACAGCAGACAAGCCTGTAGGAATAAATTACACCTATGGTGAAAGATTATTTTCTTATAAAGTTGATGAATATACTGAGATTAATCAAATAAAACGAATTATTTGCCAGTTAAAAGAATGTAATTACACTAGAAGGGCGGTTTCTATCTTATGGAATGTTGAGAAAGATAGAAATTCAAAACATCCGCCGTGTTTAGTCTATCACAGTTTCTTAGCTCGACATGGAAAATTATATTTAACTGCGGTGATTAGATCTAATGATATGTTTAAGGCCTGGCCTTTAAACGCTTTTGCTTTGAATGAATTGTTAAAATATGTTTGCAAAGAAACTAATTTAAGATACGGCACTTTAACTGTCATATCAAATTCTGCGCACGTTTATGAAACTGATTGGGAAGAGACAGGCAAAGTCATAAAAGAAAATATTAAGTTTAATCTTGATTTAATTCTTGATCCTAGAGGTTATTTTGTTATTTATTTGAAGGAAAAAGGTATAGAAGCACAGCATTTTACTAATGATAATAAAAAAACACAATATGTATTCAAAGGAAACAATTCAGAAGAAATATACAAACAAATAATCAAGGAAAGCTTAATCTCACGATTCGACCATGCAGCATATATTGGTAAAGAATTATCAAGAGCAGAGCAAAGTTTGAAGAATAATAAGAATTTTAAACAGGATAGTTTTTAATGTTATTTTCAATAAGTATAACTTACAAACCAAAACATTTAAATACTTCAAGTGTATATGATATACACATCGAGTGCATATAAGGTGATATACATGGTTTTTGCAAGATTAACACTAAACGAATACACAAATAAAGTATTAAATGTGATCAAGGCGAGATTTGGATTAAATACCAAATCAGAAGCAGTTAACAAATTTGTAGAGATGTGTGGAGAGGAATTTGTTGAAAAAGAAGTAAAAGATAAAGAGATGCGTAATTTAATTAATACCTGCAGTAATCATTTTAAGAAATATCATCATAAAAAAATGTCTTTAAAAGAATTAGATAAGTTATGTGGTATTTAGAATGTTTGATTTTGATTTAACAGATGAATTTAAATTAATTCTTGGAAAGCTTTCAAAAAAAGATAAAAAAAGAACAATAATTATTAATAAAAAAATAAAAGAAATCATTAATAACAACAATAAAACAATTGATAGATATTATAACTGCAGTTATGGTTTAAACGAATATAAGCATGTTCATATAGCTAAGAGTTTTGTTCTTTTATTTAAGGTTGAAAAAGAAAATAATTTTATTCTTTTTGCTAAAATAGGCCATCATGATGATTTTTTTAAAAAATAATCACTTAACCTTTTTCCAAACTGAATCTATGGAAACCATTTCTTCTTTTCCGGTTTCCATGTTTTTTAATTTGACTTTTTTCTGTTTTAATTCGTTCTCTCCTATGAATAATACATAAGGTATATTTAAAGCATTTGCATAATTTAAGTTTTTGCTTATTCCTCTTCCAACAATATCTATATCTACTTTAATTCCTTTGTCTCTTAATTTCTGGGCAATTAACAAACCTTCTTTAGGAATTCCTATAGGAATAATATACACAGAAGTAATTGTTTTAATAATTTCTTTTTTAGAAAGTTTTAAAGCATCTGTTATTACATCTAGTCCAAAACTTATTCCTGTTGCAGGATATTCTTTATTAGAACCTAATAAAGAACCAATCATTTTATCATAACGCCCGCCGCCGCATATTGAACTTGTTATTTTACTTTTTCTTAAAAAACCTTCAAATATAGGTCCTGTATAATATCCTAAACCTCTGGCTAATGAAGGATTAAACACAATATTTTTAGAACTAGACAAATAAGAAAACATTTCTTCTATTTCTTTAATTCCTTCTTTTCCAATTTCATTTGTAATCATATTTTTTAATAATTTTATTTTCTCTTCATTACTTCCTTGAATTCCCATTACTCCTATCAATTTAGTGGCTTTGATATCATCAATTCCTTTTTCTTCTAGTTCTTTCACAACTTCTTTTT
>DAOVMP010000049.1 GCA_030630695.1 Candidatus Woesearchaeota archaeon | reverse complement strand
TCTACTTTTGCTGAAAAATTAGAGCTTTTTAGGCCTCGCAAAGGTAAAAATCAATTAATGGCAATTCTAGAGTACTTGAATAAGAAAAAACCTCAAGGAAAGACTAATTTTGAATTGGCTTTGGCAGAATATAAAAAATTAGTTCGGTCTCGTTCTATGATTGTTATTGTTTCTGATTTTTTGTATGATCCTGAGCAGGTTCGTCATGGTTTGTTGAGATTCAAAGGTCATGATATTATTTTGATTCAGGTTTTGGATGTTATTGAGAAGGATTTGAAAGATGTTGAAGGTGATTTTAAATTAGTTGATGCAGAGTCTAAAGGTATTTTAAGAACTTTTATTTCTCCTTTTGGCAGGAAGAAATACCTGGAAAAAATTGCAATCCACAGGGCAAAACTAAAACAAATTGCATCAGAATTAGGTGCTAATTTCTTCAGCTTCAGCACAGACCATCCAATCTTCGATGCTTTCCATGAAGTTCTGAGTAGTAAGCGGTAAGAATTATATTAAACACTCTGCATATTATACTCAACTACTGGAACGCTTGCTTTTAATTCTTCTGTTATTTCTGATTTGATTATTGGAACTACATAGTCTAAGAAGCATAATGCTACCAGTGCTGTGGCGTATTTTTTTTGTGCGATTATGCTTGTTGTGATTAATTTGCCGTCTCTTAATTCATATTTGTCATTGTATCCTTCTGTGTCATAGCCTGTTGTGTATAGTTCTTCCAGGTTCTTTTTTAGTAATTCTTGTGCTTGTTCTTCTGGTAAATTTCCGTCATATTCGCATACCAATCCGCCGTATTTCTCGCCAGTTTCTTTATCATAGAGCCATCCAAATATAATCCCTGCTGTTGCTCTTTGGCCTTTGCCTGCTGTTGCATTTGCCATGATTGTTTCCATTACAGAGCCGTGGACTAATTGACTTATTACTTCTGGTGTTTTTTCTATTTCTGTAGCAATTCCTGGAAGTATTGAAGAATAGCACATTATATTGCAGCGTTCGATTTGTGCATTGTGTAGTGCTACATGAAAAGAACCTGCATGGATGGCAAGATCACTCTCACCTGTACCTTTTGTTATAAAGAATTTCTTTGGGATTCTGTTCCCGACCAATTTTTTGTTTGGTTTTTGTTCTTCGCTCGCATAACTCATTCTCACCGCCGGGCACTTAATGCCAAACTCTTTCTAGTGATTACGAATATGTCTAATTTTGTAGTTTTTATTTATAAATGTTTCGGAAATTTTTTCGGCTTCTAAAAACTTTGTTTTTAGAAACATTTAAATAACAGAATTACCAGATTGCTATTATGATAAAAAAAATCCGTAAATTGACTACTGGAAAGAAAATATTTTTTGCTCTGTTAATTGGTTTTGCAGTTGTTTGTTTTTGGAGAGGGGTGTGGGGCTTGCTGGATGAGTATTTGCTTCCAAATGATTATATTTTAAGTCTTTGGATTTCTATAATATTTGGCGCGTCTATTCTTATTTTAACTGGTTATTTGAGTAGAGAATTATTGTGATTTCTCTCTGCAATCAACAAGAATTAAAGGCACAAACATTTCCCATTTGCTTGTTCCGCCGTGGTTTCCTTTGTAAAAATGCCTTTCTTCACCTAAAATAAAGTCTTGGATTATATAATCATCTTTCGCTATTAAGATAAAATCTCCAACTCTTTGAAACAGTTTCTTGTTTGGCTTATATAATCCAAAATAACCTTTTTTAATCAATTCTTTTTTAGTGTGAAGACTAAATGCTTTTTTTAATCTGGTTTGAATATATTTTTTAAATTGTTTTGCTTTTGTAGGATGAACAAAGCAGTGTACGGCTCTTTTATCTCCGCATAAAGGCAAAGTTAATGTTTCTTTTAGTTTAGGATGTTGATTTAAGTTTATTCTATTTTTTGCAGGGCTGTCGATTAATCCATGATCTGCAGTTATTATTAACAATGTATTTGTTCCTTGAATGGATTTTATAAATTTTTCAAAGCCAAAATTTAATTCTTTAAAATGTTTTTTAACTTGTCGACTTTTAACACCATATTTATGGCAGAGATGATCAAAATCCGGCCAGTAAACATGAAATATTTTTTTGCGATTGTTAGAGTTTATTATTCTTTTAGTTTGGTTAAAATATCCCTTTAATGTTCTATAACTTATTCGTTTTATTTTTTTACCAAACATAACTTTGGTAGAAATCGAATTAACTATATTGCTTGGAAGAATTAAATAAGAACTTGCTTTCACTCTGTCAAAAATAGCTTTTTGATGATAGATATCAAGCGAATTTATTTTTTCTTTTAATGGTATTCTTCCTGCTCTGACACAAAATTTTAATGGTGTTGCGACTAAACCCAATTCTTTTAAATACATATGCCATCCAATTATCGTATGCTGCTGAGGTGCTAATCCTGTTACAAATGTTGTTATTGCACTTGCGGTTGTTGCAGGAAATACAGAAGTCATTCTTCCGCGTAAATACTGATGAAAAACACTTCCTTTGCCGTATTTCATCAAATATTCATAGCCTAAGCCGTCAATAATCATCAAAACAATATTTTTGTATTTTTTAATTATTTTAGGATCTAATTTAGGTAAAGGATCGTACATTGGTTTGCTTCCTAAACCTTTTTCAATAGAACTCATTAGATTAACTATTGATCCGTTTTTGTAGTTAGGTAAGACCATACTAGAGATTCGTTATTAAGCATATTTAAGCTTTTTGTTTAATAAAAACCAAAAACTTTATATATTATTAATGTTATACATGTTATACAATGGAAGTTTGTATGAGAAATATAAAAAAATCGACTTGGAGAGAATTCAAGACAAGAGCCACGAATAGAGGTATGTCTGTTGGAGAATATTTTAATGAGGTTGTAGAGGAAACAAAACATACTGCAAAAAGTCCCTGGGATAAAATTTTGAATAGAAAGAGAAATTTAACAGATAAAGAAGCAGAGGAAATGCATGAGGTAATAAAAGAATTTAGAAGAGATTTTAAATTTAGATAAAATGGCGATTATTCTAGACAGTAATATTTTGATTGAATTAGAGAGAAATAATAAAGAAATAATTGAGAAAATAAGAGAAATTTCAAAGTTTCATAAAACAAAACCTTTTGTTGCTTCTGTAAGTATTTCAGAAGTAATGTGTGGAGCATTTAAGCAGAATATAAAAAAACAATTAACTATTTTAGAAAATTTTAAAGATTATAATATTCTTAACACTTCTTTTAGTAGTTCAATGATTATGGCTAATTTTGCACATGTTCTTAATAAAAAAGGTAAAAGAATTCCTATTACTGATTTAATAATAGCAAGTATCGCGGTAGATAATGATTTAAATCTTGTAACTATGGACAATCATTTCAATAGAATTCCCGGATTGAATGTTTTGTATATTGGTAACTAAGTTAAAATCTCAATCCACAACAAACAATTCACTATCGCCATCCACGTCAAATAATCCTAAGCGCGCTCCAGCATCCAACCATCCATGGGCATAATTCAGTGCAGCAAATGCAGTTACTATGTCGCCTTTTTCCTTAAAATGCTGAGCATCAGAAAAATAACGTTTAGCAAAATCCAAGAAGTCTTCAGCCATAGCTTTCCAATCAAATTTTTGTAAAGAATTAATTTTGACCTTAGCTATAGCACGCGATGTTACATCAAAATACTTTGATAATTTGTCATCACTTATTTCTTTATTCATGTGCTGCTGTTCTTCGCTGTACTTCTCTAGGTAGTGGTCTTTTCACTGTTAATGGAAGAGCGCCTTCTTTCATTTCCATTTTTGCTATTGTTATTGGATTAAACTGAATTTCCTCGAGTTGTTTCTCGTTTAATTTCAGCATAAATGGAGCGCCTGTTGCTATTTGCAGTGCTCTTGCTCCCAGCATTCGGGCAATTTCATATTTAGTATTTTTTTTATCTGACATTAGGATCACCTTACAAGTTTTCTTAGCTCTTTTACTTTGTCTTGGGCTATTCCTACCATAGTGTCAATTTCCGTAATACTTAAAGGTTCGGTTCCGCCTTTTTGTATTGCGCAGATTTTGTTTTCTTCTGTTATAGCCACTGTTAGTCGAGCGTCGAGTAATGCTTCTTCCTCTTCTATAGGGTCTATGATAAAGTATTCGCCGATTTTAAGAACAGTTATTTCAATAGGTTCTTTTTGTAATGGTAGTTTGTCTTTGGTTTTTTCGTCGTAATTTATTACTCCATCTTCTGTTAATGCAGGAAATACTGTGTTTTTCAAAGCAACTAAAGCAGCTAGTGCTCCTGCGTCTAATAGATTTCCAGAGGCATTTAAAGGAACCATGTCTATAATTACTGACCAGACTTTTTCTCCTTTTTCAATGCATAGTTTTTCTTGGTCTATTGCTTTGCTTTCACGAATTCCTCGGTCTACTACTCTTGAGAGTTCTATTGCTTTTTCTCCTGGAGGTCCTGATTCAAAATTAGGATTAGACATTGGTCTTAGTTCTGCATTGACCATTAGATTTCCTCGATCTGGTGTGTCTGGGTATGGTTTTTCAAGGGCGATTTTTACTCCTGCGATTATTTCTGTGTCTCCAATGCATACTTTTGCACTTCCTTCTGCTCCGTGTACAAATCCGGGGTCTATTGTTATTTTTCTGTATTCTAGTAGTTTTCGTCCGTCATAACGAGTTCCTTTGCTAAGAGCGTGTAGTAAGTGTGCTTTTTGTTCCCGATTCATTTTTGTTCACCTTTGTATTTGTTTTTCAATGCTTTTTTCTGTATTTCATAGATTTCCAGGCATTTTTTCTTGCCTAATTCAAGAGCTTTTTTTAAGTCTTCTCGAGTAATTTCGCCGTCAATTTGTAAAAGTGATATTTTGTCCATTGATGGTATATAGGCTATTGGAATGTCTGTTGCTCCTAGTTCGCAGTCTTCTTTTCCATTTATGTCTACTAGCAATTGTCCATCTAACATTCCTACTGAAAGAGAAATTACTAAGTCTTTCATTTCTATTCCTGCATCTGCTAGCGCCATTGCTGCTGCTGTGATTCCTGCGCATCTGGTTCCTGCGTCTGTTTCTGTTAGTTCAATAAAGACATCTACTACTGCATTTGGATAGTTTTTTAGATTGACTACTGGTAATCGTGCGTTTTGTCTTAC
>DAOVMP010000094.1 GCA_030630695.1 Candidatus Woesearchaeota archaeon | reverse complement strand
CTTCTTTTTCAAAATCATTTTTTTACCCCGTTAGAAGTAGGTCATCCTCGGATGACCGTCAGTTCTAATGGGCGCGAGGGGTTTTGTCACAAGTCAAGAGCTGAGCCTGTTTAACTATTATTTTTGCTTATTGTCCGACTCAAGATCTAACTCAAGGTATTTTTTTGCATAAGATATAAATTGGTTCATTTCCGAAGTCGCATTCTGTATAAAATAATCAATGTTAACTTCCACTTTCTCCCTTCCTTCTTTCTTAAATCCTCTCATTACTTCTGTAGTATAAGAGCTAATGAGTCCTAAAATACTCGCCACAGCTCCAAGTAAATAATAGGCGCCCCTAACAGCATGTGTATGAAATTCTATATATACTTTAGGAACTTTTATTGCACTGATTTCTTTACAAAAAGTCATCATTTTATCAAAACGATCTTTTATCTCTGTCTTGGAAGGCGTAAAGGCTATAGTATTCGTTTTCTCATCAAAAGTAGCTTTCATTCCCTTAAGGCTCGTACAAAGGTTTGTTATCTGAGGAATTAGCTCAAAAATATATCGCGATAAGGCAACACCAAAATTACGGCGTACCCCCACCAAAAATTCCTGATTATTTTTGGATTTCGCAAGACGGGGCTCCCGCGTTAAAACTTGCTCAAACTCTGTTAATGCTTCTTTAAACATTTTTTTAAACATATAAATAACACCAAGATCATTATGCGCATCTTCATAAAAAGGATCTTCTGCTATAGCCTTTTTGAATTCTACTATGGCTTCATCTACCATGTTATCTTGCATATAAGTCTTTCCCCGCTTATAATAAATAGTGCTATACCTATCTAGATGAAATTCATTACTTTGGGGGTTATAGGACCACTCGTATTTCGTTCCACAGGAAGGGCAAGTTATAGAAACTGGTTCGTGTAAATGACGAGCGGGTAAATGAAGAACTTCATGACATTCAAAACACGCCATATCCATCAGGTGAGGGGATGCCACAGTGACAGGAGGACCCAGTTTTTCCTTAGCGACCCGGTTGCGATCTTTTGTAAGGGACTTAAGGACTGCCAAGATTATATTCATAATTTATCCTCCTTTTATGAGGTCTCTAATTTTTCTCCGATGTTAAATAAAGATATATTATTTTTTCGCTTCTAAGTCTATCTCCTTAAATCCCCATTTAAAGCCACAATAACAGACCGCTTCCAAAAAGACTACCCAGAGGATTGTCTTGAAAAGCCCTATATCGGGGTGTTCCACAACTACCAGCATAATCAAAAGCGGTAACATACAAATCGTACAGAATTTTTCGTTTATCATTTTCTCGACTTTTTGATCTTTTTTGTTACCAGGCCAATAGCTACCCCATTTGCTCAAAATTGGATCGTTTCTTATTGCTGGGCAATTTCATATTTAACACTTCAAAAAAAGCCGCACTGAATTCTTGCTTTTTCAAAATCTCATTATAAAACGGTAAACCTACTACTCTGTACTTATCAGTTTCAAACAACTGCTCGATTTTAAAATTGTTTTCGATTTCCTTTAAGAAATCCTCTTTCCATTGATCATTTTTAATAAAAGGTTGTCCTTTAGGTTCAATAAACAACTGGAAAGACAGAGATTTTCTGCTTACTTTTTCTGTTAGGAATAACACGAAATCCGGCTCTGTTGGTTTTCCGTCAGAGAATCTGTATATTTTAAAAAGATTAGCATTCCTCACAAGATAAATTTCAGAATATTTCTCTTCTAGTTTCTCCATCGCTCCGTTAATAAATTGGATAAAGTGCTTTTCCTCGGAAGTTCCATAATTTTCATCATAAACATACCAACCTTTATCAGAAATATTTAATCTCAAATTTTCATGTTTTGGGTTGCTCATTGGTTCGCCATACTCTTGATCACCATAATCGCCTACATTTATGTTTAATGACTTATCTTTCACAACATCTTTAATCTTGTTCTGGACAAATAATTTTGTTCCTCTATAATCTGTGTATCCAGCTCTTATTTGTGATTCTAGTTGTTTGAGAATGTTTAAGCACACTTCAAGTTTATCATCAGGTGTCAGATTATTTAATCTCGTTTTGGAGCTTCTTATATCTACATTTACCTCTTTTAACGATTCAATAAATTCATTCATAGAGTTCAATCTTGGAAAATATTTTTGTAAGTTATTAAATTTATAGAAGTCAAGCTTTGAAAGCGCTTTTCTTAATATAGATTCGTTGAAGTTTTTCAATTCAAATGGTTTGGTTATTCTTTCTTCTTCTGCCTTTATTTCTTCCACAAAAATAGCCCTTTCCCATGTAAAGCCTGTTTTTAAATTAAATGGACCGAAATTACTTGAAACGTCAATATCGCTTATATCTTTAATCTTTGATCTGTCTACTTCAACTCTCTGATTAATAAAGATAAATCCATTTTTCCAAAAATCAGTTTTTCTAATGTCGTCTTTAACTTTCAGGTGAACAGTTTTAGGCTCTTGAGGTGGCATTATTCCCGTCTCCCTAAGAGCTGTTTTCAATTCTGTTATATATTTTACATTATCTTCACTATGGTAATAAAGTTCTTCTAAAACCTTCAAATCACTTTCTGGTTCTTGATCATATTTTCTCTTAAATTTATCTTGCTCTTTGTTTAACTCGAATGGAAAGTATCTTGCACCTCTTCCAATCAGTTGAGCTTCAGCAATAGTTGTTCTTCCTGGTTTATAACTATGCTTTGTCCATATTCCGTCTCTTTTATTATAAAGTCTTACAATATCAAATAAATTTAAAACATCCCATCCTTCATTAAGCATATTAACCGCAAAAATGGCTCTTATTTCGTTGTTTTCATCTTCTAAAGAGTTTAGTTTTAATTGTTTTTCTTCATCAATATTATTAGAATCTAAAAGCATACATTTTTCTTCTGAGAAATCTTCCTTTAGTTCTGTTACTAAATTATCAAATGTTATATTTCTCTTTTCAAAATAATTAAATGCTTTTTCTAATATGCTACCCTTTGCCTGCGATTTTATTTTTTGAATATCTTTTGCTTTTAAGTTTCTAATTTTTTCTAAAAACTCTTCGTAGTTTTTTTCTGATTCTTTAATCGTTTTAGACTTCATTAATATCATTGGTTTTATTATATCAGGTTTGGTTTTATATTTTTCAGAGATTTTTCTTCTATATTGGCTTAAGATTATTGTTTGGAGCATTCTACCGATGTTGTCTAAACTTGCTTGTGAAACATTTATTTCCTTAGAATATCCGTCCTGCCTGAATTGTCTCAAGCTGTACTCATAGATTATCTTATCCTGGTATTTCTCATAAATTGTAGGGAGATCCGCCACTGTCGCTGTATATTCTAGCATTATATTTTCAGTATTTTTATTAAAGATTTCAGTTACTGTATGCTCCCATGTTGCCTTTGCTTCCCTCTCTTCTTCATTAAGTTTATTTTTGCTTTTTGTCCAT
>DAOVMP010000147.1 GCA_030630695.1 Candidatus Woesearchaeota archaeon | reverse complement strand
TATATATTTAAAAAACCAGTTCTCCATCACCCAAACAAACTCATGATTCTCGCAAGATTTTCTATGTTTTTAATAAATTATCAAAAGCTTTTTAAAAGATGATTTTATTAATATGTTAGTGATTGATTATGAAAAGCTTTTGTGAGGTAAAAAAGATGAAAAAAATACTATTTATTTTATCCGCGTTTTGCTTAGTTGTTTTGATGGGATGTGGTGCACAAGAAAAAGCAACATCACCAATAGAAACAAAAGAAATGGTTGATTGTGGTGTGAAGACTGATTGTTTTTTTGCACGATTGGAAAAATGCGAACCAACAAGATTCACATCAGGATTAGGTCCAAAAATACAATTTGTTATAACCATTGAAGGGGCCGAAGATAATACTTGTTTAATCCATTATTTAGCAACAGAAAATCCAATGCCTATATTCAAGGACACAGTGATGGATTGCAGAATTCCTAAAAGAGCTTACACTGGAGAAGAATACGAGCAGTATTTCCAAGAGAATATATTAGATATTTGCCAGGGAACTTATATCGATGCAATGAAATCTTTAGGAACTGTTTTTTAATTGAAATAAATTAATTTTAACGACTATTGGATACATTCCCAAAATAGAAAATCTTATTCAGAGTTAAAAAAATATTACGGCGTTACACACATTCTATTCTCGCAGACATATCCTTGTTTGCAATGAGTATTACGTATACATTCTACGCAACAGTTATAAAAAGGAAGGTCTGCTAGTCCTTTTGGGTGAGCCACGCATCTTTGACTTCCTTGGACACAGTTAGGACAAGATATTTGCAAGCAATCCATCATATTACTTGTAAGCGTGGCCATAAATCCGCAGTCAGAATAGTCTACTTCATTAATAGTAATAGTAACTCCTTGCTCGCAACAACCAAAATTTTGTGAATAAAATTCTTCTATTGTTAAACAAGATCTGGCTAAGCAATATTTATTATCTGAACAATCCGCATCAGAAGTACAACTTGATTCTTCTTCCTGCGTTACATTATCTAGTTCTATCAAATTATTAACACAATGCGAATCCGCTGTTGCCGGAGAAATACATTTATCTTCTGTATTTGGATTCTCATCATCACAATCAGAATCAGAACAGCAACCTAAAGGTAAGCATTGATGATTTATAATAGTTCGGCAACCAGTACATTGTAGTTCAGTACATTGATTATTTTGGCATATTTGAGTAGTAGCGCAGTCTGAATGTATATTACATTCCGAAATGGAAGGACTGCCTATGCATTTTCCTTTTACACATTCGTATCCTTGTTTGCAACGGAAAACATGATCGCCGCTACATTCTATACAATATTCTATTCTATAACCATCTTGGCCAATACTTGCTAGTTGTAAATTACCCTTTTCACACCCCTCGCACGTTTTACTTAAACAGTTTCCATATTCATAATTATCGTATATATACTCTTTAAGAGCATCATTTGCTGTTACGCAATAACCTTCAAAACAAAGCGGTGTCGGTCTAAGACATTCTAGAATACTTTTGCAAGGCTTATTGCTTTTAAAACCCATTTCAAGTTCTGGTGTTCTTTCCGGTAATGGAATATGCTTAATATCAGATATAGTGCATTGTCCAATATTCAACGCTTCCTGCATGGGATTCTGAACTTGTTTGCCATTAACTGTATACAAAGTTTTTACTTGATTGTTATCAATATCTCTCTGAAACTGCGCAATAACTCTTCTTACACTTTCAGAATATTCACAATCAACTATACCACTGCCAGTTTTGCCACTGCCGGGCATTTCTTCGGTATATCTGCATTTACCATTAATCAATCCAATAATTCGTTTTTCCAACATCTCTCCAGTAATCGGATGCTGAAATTCACAAGAGAATGGTTCACACAAATCTAACTTGTCAGAATACCTGCTACAGTCAGTTACTTCAGTTTTAATCGGTTCTGAAGGTTTTGATATAGGTTGTGTTGGTTGAATCTGTTGCTGTCCGCATCCAACTATTAAGATTAAAATTGTTATTAATAAAAGGAATTTTTTCATTTTTTAATAATATGGTTTTTAAGTATATAAAGATATGGTTTTAAGTTAATAACTAAAACAAACCCTGGGCTTAAACATAATCTTTAAAAAGAACTAATTAATACATAGTCGTATGAACAATCTTTTTAAAATAATCAAAAATGTATTAATTAAACCAGATTATTTCTTTACTAACCTAAAGAAAGAAAAAGGAATTAAAAAAGCATTTTCTTATTTATTCATCCTTTCTTTATTTGGAACAATAATGGGTGTATTAACCGGATGGATATTTTCAGGATATTATGGAGGTTTAGCTACAAAAATATGGGGGTTAACCTTTCCACAACCACAAATAACTACTGTAACTATAATCTCAAATGCTGTGCTTGTCTTCATAGCCGGACTCTTAACAAGTTTTATCATTGCAGGCATTTTGCACGTATGGCTAATGATATTTGGGGGAAAAGCAAAGTATTCTAAAACATATCAATTATTTGTTT
>DAOVMP010000045.1 GCA_030630695.1 Candidatus Woesearchaeota archaeon | reverse complement strand
GTCTTAGAAGTCCCGACACCAACATGCCTTGATAATGTTGGATGCGCATATCCCCCATGTGTTGGTCTTGATGAAATGGGAAAAACAAAACAATATTCTGACATGTTTAGAGAAGAATTAGAACCTGTGTTTACTTAATTTCCTGTATCTCAGCAATCATTATACACTCATTTCTTTTGTCAATAGAAATAATATTATTACAATATTGCTTATTTGCCTGTCCAAAAAAATAAAAACAATTGTCTTTTATGTAATTATCATTTATTTCATTACAGGCATTTACATTGTTTGAGTTTTTTGCAACTAATTCGATACATTTGTCTTTATTCTCTAACTTACTGCATTCTTCTAATGCTTGAGCAGGATTAATATCACTTATTTTTCTGATTTCTTCAAGAGTTTTAGACGGAGTTGTTGTTTGAATAAATTCTTCTATTGTTTCTTTTTGTATTATCTCTTTTTGCTCGATTTCCTCTTCAAAAAAAGGAGCTTCAGGAGCTTCAGGTCTTTCAGACGGAACCGCCATGTATTTTTGCTCTTGAGATTCTGGTTCGATTTTTATTTTTGTCAGTTTTTCCGCAGGCTGGATAAAAGAAACAAAAATCAAACCAATTATAATTAAAAAAATAACAATTATCAATAAAGCAATAAAATAAACAAAAAAACTCTGTCTTTTTGCTTTAACTTTTTTCATTGCCTGATCAATCTGATATGCTGAAAAACCTCTTTTCATCAATTCAAGCTTTAGCTCAGGCAAAGGCATTTTTGAGTGCTTTTTTACAAAATCTAACAAAGCTTTATCCATATTAGAATTACTTATTAAGGATTATAAATAATTATGGGTAAAAAAAGATGATTTCACTCATAAAAAACAGTTAAATTTAAATACCCTTTCTACAAAATTCCTATTATAGCGAAGTAGGTAGAAAAAGGGGGATGTATGAATAACAAAAGAGGACAAGTAACCCTATTCATAGTGATAGGAATAATACTTCTACTAGCAGTAGGCATCACAATCTACATATATTCTGTTCAAGAATCAAGAAGTATAGAACAAGCAGAACTTCCCAGACTACAAACAGTGCCTACAGAAGCAGAACCAATACGACAGTATGTTCGTTCTTGTATCGGACAAATTGCAAAAGAATCATTAATCAAACTAGGAGAGCACGGCGGATACATAGACACAACAGGCTTTGCATATAATCCATTTGATCCAACAGACGGCAATGCAGTACAGTTCTCAAAAAATTCTGACTTAATCATACCATACTGGTGGCATATGGAATCACAAAACGATTGTTTTTCTAACTGTGACTTTGGCAGCAAAAGACCCACACTGAACCAGATAAAAAAACAACTTGAAACATATATGGACCAAAACCTCGAAAACTGCTTAGGAACATTCAGATCATTCAAAGGCTACACATTTTCAAAAACAAAACCTCCTGAAACAAAAGTCACAATAGGACAAAAAAACATAGTATTTTACGTCGAATATCCTCTGCATGTGAAAAAAGGAACAACAACATTTGAAATATCAGATTATGCAGCAAATATTGGACTAAATTTAAAAGAAATATACGATGTATCAACAAAACTAGTAGAACTGCAAAGCCAATACGGCTATCTCGAAAAATACACTAACCAGCTAATCTCTGTTTTCTCACGATTAGATGCAGATGCTCTGCCGCCAATATCTGAACTAGACATTGGACTAGGAGCAGGAACAATATGGACAGAACCACAGATAAAAGAAAAACTAAAAGGCATGCTTATGAGCTATATTCCCTTACTACAGATTCCAGGAACACGAAACTACAAAAACAGAGATGCACCAGTAGGAATAATCGACCCAGACCTACACAGAACATTATATAACCGCAATACTGCAGTTTTATTAGACGAAGACTTAATAGAACGACATCCAAACCTTGCAATAAATTTCAATTACCTAGATTGGTGGACTCCCTACATCGACGTATGTCCAGGACAAGTATGCCAAGCAGAAAATGCAGTAAGCACAATGCCGATGATAGGACTGGTCATAGGAATACAACGATACAATTTTGCATATGACCTGAGCTTTCCAACACTTATTGAAGTCACTAATCCTGATGCATTCAAAGGAGAAGGATACACATTCAGATTCTTTATAGAACATAATATGCGTGCTAATCAACCAATGAAATCAGACTATCAAAGAATGCAAATGCTTGATATATCTTCTAACACCATGCTCTGCAAAAAAGAACACTGGAACTCTAAAAACTTCACAATAAAAGTAACTAACGGCAAAACACAACAATTAATTGATGATGTCCAACTGGCATTTAACTGCGGACAAGAAAGCTGCAACATAGGAACAACTTCTAACGGCGAACTGGTTACACAACTTCCTCAATGCTTAGGAGGAATGATTCTTGCAGAAAAAAATAGATATCATCCTGCCAATTCCCTTGCAGACACTGCAAGCTCAGAAGAACAAACAATCATGATGACACTAGAGCCATACCGGCTTGTTGATATTAATACAATGAAATGGTTAATCAAAAAAACAGGACAAAATGCCTGGAGTTTAGACGAAACAGGAAAAGCACACCCGCAAAGAGATGAAGAAACACTCATAATGCTTGAAAGAGAAACATCAGACTTAGAAGAACCATTTATGACCTCTGCACAAGTATGCGGAGGAATAATCAAAGCAAAAATACCGTGCGGAGACCCGCCGCGAGACAATTCTAAAAACATAAAAATGCTTCCAGGAAAATACAAAATCAAAATATTTAATTATAGATACCCATACCCTGCAGTTATAATACCAAAAGATCTTCGTGTGTTTGATGCAGGACCATATGCAGACCCAAAAAGAATTTACATACCTGCAGAAGACATTGTATTTGACAAAAAACAACCGCTTCCAACAGGAACTGCAGAATTTGAATGGGAACTAACAAAAGACATGCTTGATTCTTCTGACACAATCACATTTAATTATCTCTATTTTGCACTCGATAAACTACCTAAAAGCAACCGCAAGATTGAAGATTTAGAACAAATCAGCAAAATGCAGACATATTCAACACTATATCGAAATTATCTGGAGCCAGAACTTAAATGAAAATAAAAATAATCGCAGCAATGATGGTAATGCTTGTAATAATGCTTACACCTGCCTATGCTGCACAAATGGATATAACAAAATACTCTGGAGTGGACGATATAAACGGCTATGCAAGAAGTTCTGACCAGATAATAATCGAAGCAACAGCAGAAATGTTCGGCAGTCCTTCTCTGGAAGTTGCTGCACGAAGATTAAAAATATATCACTCAGGAATAAGTGAAAGATTCCAAAGCTGTTCAACAATAGGACCAACAACTTACAAATGCCGTTATGAAATGACAGGACCCTATTCTGGACAAAAACAAATCAGAATCGAATTATTAGACGCAGACTCAAATGTTATTGAAACAGTTGACAAAACAATAATAGTTGATAATCTTGCTCCTGTTGTAACTAACTTTGACATTGATCCATTACGAGGAACAAACAATAAAGTAACACTATCCTACAAAGCAGAAGATTATTCCACAACAACAGGAAATACTGATTCTTGCTCAGGAATACAAGAAATTGCTTTTTACGTGAATAATCAAAAAATTGCAGCAGAAGCAGGACAAAGAGAACTTTGTTTAAAAGAAAACTCTATTGATTACACTCGTTCTGTTTCAGACTATGAAAAAATAAATCTATGCGTAATTGCAACAGATATGATAAATCAACAAAGCGATCCTTTTTGTAAAGAATATGAAATAGACAATCAAGGACCGCAAATAACAGAAGTTCATGTCAAAGATGCAGACGGCTTTGATATGACAGGAATAAGAACAGGAGCGAGTGTAGTGGGAAGTATAGAGGCAGTTATTTTAGGCGGCGATATTGATACTGTTTTTGCAGATTTATCATCATTAAACCCATCTCTAACAGGAGAAAAAACACCTGATGAAATCTATGGAGACAATTATGTATGGAAAGACATTGCAATAACAAGTCCCGCCACATGCCAAGTAACTATTCGAGCAACAGACGATCTAGGAAATGAAGCAATAGAAACAAAAACATGCTATCTTCCTCTGGATGATTTAGGACCAGAAGGAGTAAAAATAGAAACAAACTTCACAGACGACGACGGAACTATGTTAATATCTAAAAAAGGCCAGATAAAACTTGAAATTCGCGAAGCAGGAGCAGGTTTGTTTAAAAAACACGTTTACATGGATTTATCTAACTTAGGAAGAAAATATTCAACACAACACAGAGCAGATGAATGCCATATAAAAGTAGGAGATGTATGGGAATGCACATGGGAAGTAGAACCAAAAGTTGCAGACCGCGACTATACAATCCGGTTAAGCCCGTCAACACGAGATGATTTAGACAATCCAATTGTAAGTTCACTTGAAAAAACAATACGAATAGACAAACAAGCACCAACAATAAAAGATTTCTCATTTTCAGTAACACATGCATTTGCAGAATACGGTGAAAAAACAGTAAAAGGAGACACTGTTGAATTTAAAATCAAAACTCAAGGAACACATTATGCCTATGCTAACTTTACTGAATTAGGAGGAGGATACACACCAGGAACATGCGGAGGAGAGACAATAAGAACATGTGATTTTACACAAACAATAACAAAATCAGGACCTGACAATGCAACTGTCGAGTTTGTATTAATTGACCGCGCAGGAAATAAAAAAATCTATGTTCATGACATGTTAATCTATGGAATAACAACAGATACCTCTCTTGAGTATTGGGATTCAACAGTAGAATGCTCTCCTAAACTAATCGATCGAAGCACAACAGAACAAAAAGAACAATTAATTTACTGTCATATTCATTTAGATACTACAAATGATAACGCAGAACCTGTGTTTACATCAATTGATACCTCTTTATCAGAATGTTCTGGAACATTAGACGGAATTGCAGAAATACAAATGATGAACAACGGCTATAAAAACACAGACCCATACATGGTAATAACACTAGAACTTGCTGCATTTTCTGTTAATAACATGAGTTTTAGCTGTCCAATACACATTGCAACAAAAATTGGAAGTTATTTTTCAAAAGCAGATGAAAAAGAAATAATAGATGTAAATTTAGAATTTTATGATTTACCAATCGGAGAATTATATGAAAATATTGAAAAAGACATTGACCATGAAATGCGCAAAGCAATGAACTGGATGGCATGGATAGATGATGTAGAAAAATATACAGAACAAGCAAGAAAAATGTGCGGGTATAAAAATACCTTTACTGGCTTACTAAGTGCACTTGATGGAGTTGCTGCTGCAATTATACTTCCTATAGCTGCTGCTGCAGCAACAGACAAAGAACAAGAAGAAAAAATAGAAGAAATGAGAGTAGCAATGTGCAAAAATGTAAGAGGCCCTGCAGAAAAATGGCTATTTGGAGATGGAAAAGAAAAAAAGCTAGAAGGCCCGATTGAATCAAAAATAGGAAAAAAAGGAGGGAAAG
>DAOVMP010000140.1 GCA_030630695.1 Candidatus Woesearchaeota archaeon | reverse complement strand
CTGCAAAAGCAGAATGTGAATCCGAAGACCTGACAGATTATTTTTTAATAAGAGAAACCACAACAACACCGATAATTATAATCAAGTTAATGCCTGATCTTGAAAAAAACTCAACAGAAATAAACTGTAAATTGCAATTAACGATTTTACAAAACAACCAAACAACAACAGAAGAAAAACAAATACAACAAACAATTCAGCTTTATTCAAATCCTCTTGGAGAAATTGATTCAAACATAGAAAGCAAAATTAATTCTATAAATCAAGACATACATGATTTTGAAAAACAAATGGCAAGAATAAACAGAATAAATCGCATTCTCGGACAAATCGCAGTATACGCCGAAACTTCTGCAAAAGGAGATTCAATTGTAACAACAATAATCGGAGCAATATGGCCTATAGCTATTGTTTTAGAAGAAATACCAACACCATATACAAAAGCAGCAGGAAAATTTCTATGGGCTTTTGCAGCAAAAGCATTACACGTCGGACACACAGGAGTTTTAACTTTTATCTGGAATCCAGGCTATGGAATACAAGGAAAAAGTTCAGTAGTAAGCACATTTACAAAAACACTAACAATAATCCAATCCTGTGAATTATGCGATTATTCAACAACGCACACAGTACTAATAGAACAAGCAGCAGGCAAAAAAATTTTTACATTAGACGATAAACACGGCAAACCAACAACTTTGGAACAGTTTACAATCTACGAATGGGAGCCATACAAAAGCATACACGTAGCACAAGCTTGTTTATGCCTTCCTGCAATCTCTTATAATCTAGAAAAAGAAAGACAAATAAAATGCATTTACCGCAATTGTATAGAACAAAATGCAGAATATGGATTTCCATTAACAGAATGCGATAAAACCCTTAAACAACAACAATGCCTATACGTCGACGGAGCTGCCTGGAAAATAGCAGGAGGAAATGCACTTGCACAGGTATTTTCAGAATTAATAAATTTGATACTAAGAAAACTGCCAGTGATATATTTTGGACGTGCCTGGCAATCACTCTGCGATCCAGACACAGGATCATTCTCAGAACAAGCATATCCTGCAACATTTGGAAAACCAAACATATTATCTGACTGGGCAGTTCCGTTATGCGCTGTGACAGCAGGCTTTCAAATGCTTGAAGAAACAGATTTTTTCTCAGGAAACAAATACAAATGGGATCAATACATGGGAAAAATAGAAGGAGCTGATTACTGTTGAGTAACGCCAACTCGCAGAATATTGGAAAGAGAAAGTATAGTTTACGAGTTGGCGGAATAGAAAAAATAGCCAAAAATATTAAACGCTATTTTTTCTATAAAAAACTACTTTTTGTGGTTGTTTTAATTTTACTAGCCACGCTAGTCTACAGCGGAGTTAGAACACCAACAACACCATGGTATGATGTAGAAGAATGGGAAATAGAAGTCTGTTCAAAATTCTCAGGCAGTGCTGCTCCTTCCAGTGCAGAAACAGAAACAGGATATGTTGCATACGGAACAACAAGCATGACAATACAAGCGTATAAAACAAATCTCGGCGAGGAAAACCTGTATGAAGTTTATTATTATATTGAACCGTATACAGAATCACAACAATACGTTCTTCAGCTTGTCAATGAAAATCAAAGATTAAATCATGAAATCGCATCAGGAATGATTGGTGTAAATGCAGGAGTAATGGATTATTATACAAATTATTCAACACAAAACTTTAATGAAGTAAGACTCGTGCATCAATACGGAGCATTTAAGGTTCCGATAATAGAAAAATGAAAACTTCACTAGGCGTTATCTGCCAAGGGAAAAAAGCGCAAGTAACATTGTTTATAATCATTGGACTAATTATTTTATTAGTTTTAGGAACAGCAATATACTTTACAACACAAGTAATAATAAAACCAAAAGCGCCGATAACAGATACCTCTATGCAGGGATATGTGCAGGAATGTATAAAACAAACAGGAATCATTGCACTTAAAAAAATCGGCGATAACGGCGGATATCTTTCATTTGAAAACGAATACAGAGAATTAAATTTACAAACACAACCAGCAGAAGGCGACGCACTTTCAATTTCTGAAGTTGGCATTTACTCTATACCATACTGGTGGTATATGAAAACACCAAACAAATGCAATAATTGTTATTTAACATCAGACAATATGCCTTTGATTCCTGAAATAGAAGAACAAATTAATTCATATATTGAAGAAAATTTATATTCCTGCCTAAAAGGGCTCCGTCCTTTTGCTGCACAATACAAAATAAAATCTGAAGACAAACCTGAAATAGAAACACGCATTACAAAAGACTCAATAATAATAACAGTAGAATATCCTCTAGAAATAACAAAAGCAGGACGAATAACAAAACTAAAGGACTTTGAAACAGAAATAAAAGTAAAATTCAAAGACATGTATGATCTTGCTTCTGAAATAATTTATCTTGAAAAAACAAATTCAATAATCGAAGACAGAATAATGCACATGCTAAGTATACACATGGGTGCTAAATTTGACAAACTTCCTCCGATATCCGACATAACACACGATTATTATTTAGTTTCCTGG
>DAOVMP010000034.1 GCA_030630695.1 Candidatus Woesearchaeota archaeon | reverse complement strand
GTTGAGAAAAAAGTAAAAGAGTTTTTAGAACAAAACCCTAATAATTATGTAGGGGGATTAAAGTGTGTTCCTAAAAAAATATTAAGTTTATATGTTCATGCATATCAGAGTTTGCTTTGGAATAAACAAGCAGAACGAACACAGGAAAAAATAGTGCCGATTGTTGGTTTCGCTACTGAAATCGATAAAGAAATAATGGAAAATGAGAAAATAACTACTCGTGATTTTGTTATAAAACAAATACCTCAATTAAGTTCAGAAGGCGGAGAACGTGATCGAATAGTTGAAGCCAAAAACATATCGATTTCTGAGTTAGAGAGCGATGAGATGAATAAAGGGAAACAGAAAGTTTTGATTAAGTTTGTATTGCCTAAAGGAAGTTATGCGACAGAGTATGTCAAGAACCTTTTTCAATAATCAAAAACAAAAGGTTCTTGAGCATGTGTCGTGAAAGCAACACTTTCACGAGCATGCTCAGAAAACCATGGTTTTCTGACATTCAGGAATTCTTTGATTATTATAAATAAGAATTCCTGACATATTAAACAATTAATCATCATCGCCTAAAGCTAAAAGAAGCTCTTTAAACACTTTTTCTTCTGACTGTTCGCCATTAATCACATGAACCAAATTTCTAGGTTTATAATACTCCATCAAAGGCTGAGTTAAGTCATGATACACTATTAATCTCTTCTTAATAACCTCTGGATCATCATCATCTCGTATAATAAACTTAACTTTACACTCCTTACATGATTCACCTTCAGAAATATTTGTCAATTTATTACATTTAGGACATTGCCTTCTTTTAGATAATCGTTTTATAACTTCCTTATCAGAAACACTTAAAAAAAGAACAAAACCAACCTCTGAAAACTCATCCAACGCCTCTGCCTGAGACAAAGTCCTGGGAAAACCATCCAAAATATACCCTTCTGCACAATCAACATCTTCCAAACGCTTTTGAACTAAAGCAACAGCAATATCATCTGAAACATAATTGCCAGCATCAAGAATATTTTTAATCTTTAAACCCAACTCTGTCTTTTTCTTAATAGATTCTCTCAAAATCTCGCCAGTACATATTCTTGGAATACCATATCTATCGGCCAATCTCTTTGCCTGAGTTCCTTTTCCAGAGCCAGGAGGCCCAAAAATAATAATATTCATCCTAAATATTCTAGAAGCTCCTTTTCTTTATATTCTTTTGTCCAGCAAATCTCCAGAGTCTCAAAATAAGGAGCTAATTTTTTTCTAAAATCTTTCCAAAACTTCAAAGAATCCCTAATAGCTTCTGCTTCTTTTTTATAATCCACTAATAAATCTAAATGCATAAAATACCTATATTGAAATCTCAATTCCTTGAATAAAAGAAACAATTCTGTCTTTTCTTCTTTTTTAAAACACCTAAACTCATAAAAATCTGAAAGAGAAATACCTTCTGGCTGTAATGTTCTAGCCAAATGATCCATAAAAGTAGAAAATTTTTCACCTATTTTTCTCCTAATCTCTCTTAATAAAAACTCTTCGTTTTCAATACTACCTATTTCAAATTCTATGTTTACTTCATCATAATCCGGCAGAATAGAGTATTTTTTCTTAATCTTCTCATACGCTTCTTTAACCATATATAGTAGAATACAGTAGTTGCTTATATATTTTGCTAAATGAAAAAGCCCTCGGCCGGATTTGCACCGGCGATCTGGTGGTTACAAACCACCCGCTATAGCTGCTAAGCTACGAGGGCCTATAGTAAAATGAATATCCAAGCTATTTATAAAATTTTGTATTAACTATTTAACCCTTTTCTGCAGATTCAAATAGCCTCTTAACTGAGAACTAATCTGATGCGCTTCAGCTTCAACATACTTAGCATGATGACTTACAAAAGGAGCAATAATGTATTTTTCAGCAATAACTCTAACCGCATACATCCAAGGATGCTCCCATCTTGCTTCATAATCTGTCTCTAAAATACCCTCAACCTTAATCAAAACTTTACCTTCAAGCATTTTTTTCTTTTTACCAAAAACACTAACCATCACATCTTTGCAATTAAAGGCAGAAATAGTAATCTTGATAATACATTTTGCGTAATCACTTAATTTCTTATACGGCTTAAACTTAAATTCGAAAAATTTTTTATCCTTTTTTACAACCTGCTGAGCTTTTTCTTCAATAGGAACATACGCCTTTGCAAACATCCAATCAACCACTACATTTCTAATATCTTTAATATTAAAAATGCCTTCCAAAGTCATTGTTTCCTTAGGCACAATCGTTTGTTGTTCTGACATATTACATCGCCTCGTATTCTAGACTTGCTTTAATCACGGTTATAAGACTGCCTGCCTGCAAAAACAGCTCATCTTCCCAGTAATCCTCAATTTTCCGTTTTATAATATATTTATGATAAAAATCCTGAATTGCTCTTAACCATTTATTCTTTCCAAAGCGGTTCTCATAATCCAACTTATACGAAGGAACTATATCAAATGTGATAAGTCCTGTCTGCACCTGAATCTTTTGACCGTTCTTAATCACTTCAACTGTCTTCATCTCTCTTGTACGAATTTGGAGATGAATGAAAAACTTGATATATCCTGTGATTTTACGCTCGCCGTGATACTTAAGCTCTTCTTCTGCAACTTTATGCTTATGTTTTGTGGCATGAAATTCATATCCGTTTTCATCATACCACGACTTTATGTTTTGGCAAATCTTATCAAAATCAAAACTTCCTCTATGTCTAACGAAAATAGTTGGAAACTTTTCCTCTTTGACTGCCATAGACTAAAAAATAAATATTATTATATTTAAAACTATCCTTTACAAAAGGATTTTATTCTGGCAGTTTCCTAGCAAATGCTTCAATACCGCCTTTTTTAGACTCAAAATGAGGCATCTTAAAGAAATTTGCCAAGGCTTCACGAAAACCATAAGCAGCATCATATAATTCATCTTCCAAACGCTTTCTCGTATCATGCAAAAACACACGATAAATAATATTTCTAAAAGGTTTTAACAATGAATTTTTCTTAATCATATTAGCCCAATTCCAAACTAAGTTCGCTTTAACCTGAATTTCAACCTCTCCTTTATCCGCCTTTATTTTCTTGTTATCAACAATAGTCTCAACTGGAACCAAAACCAAAACATGAATATCAACATCAAAATCATAGCGCCAGAACTTCTTCATCTTTTTACCTAAGGGGCTCTTGTTAAAACGCCACCGTATCCACATCTCTTTACCAGCTTTACCTTCTTTTTCTAAATAAAACACTTCAGGAAAATCCTTATCACTCCTGCTAGCAAATCCCTCTTCAATAAACCACTCATACATAAGCCTATAAACAGACTTCATAATAAAGACATCCTTATAATTCACAACATAATCTGCAATAGTAGTAAACTCTGAATCATAATCAGTATACCTATGTTTTATAATAGTCATAATTTAAAACTAGAGATTAGGATATTTAAAGTTTTTGGTGAAAAAGGAAGCTTTTTATAATAAGTATTATTTGATAATCATATGATAATCGGAGTTGTTGGTAAAGCAAATGTTGGAAAAAGCACTTTTTTCAAAGCATTAACTCTTGCTGAGATTTTAATAGCAAACTATCCTTTTGCCACGATTGATCCAAACAAGGGATTTGGACATGTCAGAGTAGACTGTGCAGAGAAACACTTTAATGTTAAATGCAATCCTCGCTTTGGGTATTGTCTTTCTGGAATACGCTTTGTTCCTGTAGAAGTAATCGATGTTGCAGGACTTGTTCCAGGAGCACACGAAGGTAAAGGAATGGGCAATCAGTTTTTAGATGATTTACGACAGGCAAATGTTCTTATTCATATTGTTGATATTGCAGGAAGCACTAATGAAAAAGGAGAACCAGTTGAAATTGGAACCTATGATCCTGCGTTTGATATCAAGTTTTTAGAAGTTGAACTTGACATGTGGTATCTTTCTATTTTAAAAAAAGGATGGAGTCGATTAGCCCGACAAATGCAGCAAGAAAAAAGCGAAATAGTACGAATACTTGGAAAACAATTATCCGGCCTTAATGTTAACGAAGAAATGGTTGATGATGCAGTAAAAAAATTAGAACTTAATGTAGAAAAGCCAGTAGAATGGACTTCTGAAGACTTACTTCATTTAGCACAAGATCTTCGTAAAAAAACAAAACCAATGATAATCGCTGCAAACAAAATCGATTTGCCAGGGGCTGCTGCGAATTATGAACGGATTAAGAAAGAATTTCCAGATTATATTGTCATTCCTTGTTCTGCAGAATCTGAATTAGCTTTAAAAGAAGCTGCTAAGAAAAAAATAATTAAATATATTCCTGGAAGTTCTTTATTTGACGTTATTGGCAAAGCAAGTGAGAAGCAATCAAAAGCTCTTGAGTTTATTAAAGAAAATATTTTAGAAAAATTTCAAACTACTGGAGTGCAACAAGCGATTGATGATTCTGTTTTTAAACTGCTTAAGTATATAGCAATATTTCCTGGAGGAATGAATAAATTAGCAGATTCTCATGGAAATATACTGCCAGACTGTTTCTTATTACCATCTGGATCTAAAGCAATAGATTTTGCCTATCGATTACACTCTGACTTTGGAGATAAGTTTATCCGGGCAATAGATGTTAAAACCAAAAGAACAATTGGGCGGGATCATGTTTTAAAACACGGCGATGTTATTGAAATTATTAGCGGGAAATGAATTTTAAGAATCAATTATTTTATTCTGTTGAGAACTCCATTTTTTATTAGGCTGTTTTTTAACCCATTCTGCGTATTTATCAATAAATTCTAGTCTTTCTTTGAAATTCTGTTCTTTGAATTTTTCTAATTCTTTTAAATCTATTTTTGGAAATCTCATTTTAAATATTTATCAAATACCCCCTCTATATTACATTGCTGGTTAAATCGTTTAAATATTTTTTAGTTTATCTTTAAATAGTCTATATAGGTAATGTGCATCTTCTATGTCTTTTTTACTTATTTGTTTCATTGATCTCCTCCTGTTAATTTCTTTCTCTTTCCCCTAAAAAATCTCTTTGATTTTTTGGGCCCAGAAAAACATTGTTTTTCTTGGGTTTCTGGTAATTCCTTATAGTTTTCCCTTGTTGTTATAGGCTTTCCAATCCGTTTTTCAGCATCGATTCTTGCTTTGCCTGCAACATTTCCCCCTTGTTTTGCTGCATCCTTGCACTCATCAAAGCCTTGAGAATCTTTATTTTTGGTTATCTCTGTTGATACCTTTTCTCCTAACATGGAAAAGATTAGTTCCAAATCATTCATATGATCTCTAAGATTTTGGTTTTGGAATTTTGGGTCTAATCCTTTGATTTGCTTATGTTTTTGAATAGGTATTCCAAAGGTTGCTTTGCTAATTTCATTAGTTAAGATTGCAAATTCTTTTTCTGTTTTAATTTCTCTATTTTTCCACTCTTCTGTTAGTTCTTGTCTTATTGCTATGCCTCTAATTCGTTTATCTATCCATTCTTTTGGATAGCCCTTTAGTTCATAATATTCTTTTGCTCTATCTTGTGCCAGTTCAGGATTTTCTATTTCTTGTGTTCGTTCATAACCAACTCTCGCAAGCCATAGTTTAAATTTATTAGCATTCGGAGAAGGAATAGATTGGATAATTCTAAACAATGTTTCAACATTAGCGCAATCTGTAGCATAATATTTTCCATCAGATGACTTAAGTTTCAGTTGTCCGATATTTTCGGACACCTCAAAATCTTCCTCTTGCTTTAATTTTAGCTTTAAATCCGACCAATATTTCCTTGCTCTAGAGCTTTCTGTTAATACCTGAACTATATCAATTACAGAAAAATACCATTGTTTATTATGCCATATTCTTCTTATATTCTTTCCCTGGAATACGATTAGTGATTTATTTTGTTTCATTGTATTTTGTAAGGTGTCAGGAATCACCATCAATATATTTAAAATAGTGCTGGTTCCTGAGCACGCTCAGGAATTCCCTGATTATCCCTATCTAATAGTTCTTTTAATCTCTCTCCAATAGAGGATAGGAATTCCTAACGTAATAATCATTTATATAGTTTTGCTTTTGCCGTCGGAAAACTTCCGAAATAGAAATAAGTTGGAATAAAACAATTTTTCCGAAAGGTTTATAT
>DAOVMP010000096.1 GCA_030630695.1 Candidatus Woesearchaeota archaeon | reverse complement strand
CCAAGACCTTCTAAGTATGCGCCGCTATACTGTGCTAAATCTTGACCTGCTTCTTGAATAGTTTGTTCTAACTCTGCTTTTTTAGAATCAAAATTATCTCTTGCAGACAAAGTACCTTCACCAAGACTATCTTTAATAAAATCGCGCATCTCTTCATTACTCATGCCGGCAATCTTATCTGCATTTAAAACAAGAAGATTATCAACAGCATTGCTCATTCCAATTAAATTTTCTAAATCTGCCTGTGCTTGTGCCTGCCTTTGCTCAGACATATCTGCATTAATTGAATTTGAAACTCTATCAATTAATTCATTTTGTATACGCAACATTGCCTGATCCTGCTCCCATTCTGAAGATTTAATTGTACCTTGATTTTCCTGTTTAATTTGATCTATTCTACTTAACCAATGTTCAGTTGATTCTCCGTTTTTAGGCAATACTTCATTAAACTTATACTGATTATTATTTGGATTAGACGCCAACAATTGTATTTCTGACATTTCATTACTAATACTTCTTTCTTCGTGGAAGCCTGATTGGCTTACTATTGCATGCAATGCTGCCTGCCTCTGTGATTCTATTGAATTTGTTTCATACTCTTGCAAGAATGTAGATTCCATTTTTTTAATTTTATCTAGTACTTGTTGATTGCCTTCAAACAATTCTTCTGTAGTCATTGAATCTACTTCTTCGTTAGTCCAATATATCATATCCCCAAATCCAGAAAGAATACTGTTAATTTTAGATTGGGTTTCTTTTTCAATTGCAAATGTTCCTTCTTTTAATTCACCAACAATTCCACGATACCCTTGAAGTGCATTATTTGCTTCTTCTTTTTCTTTAGTAGAAATATCAGGATTTTTCAAAACATTCATTGCACTCATTATTTTTCCTGCAACTGATAATACTTGATCCTGAGGAACAAAATTCCCTGCTGCCAAAGTTGAAGCAAGATTCTGTTCAACACGATTATTAAATACAATAGGATTGTTTTTTGCTTCTGATGCTGCGATGATTTGTCTAGCTTGTCCTTCTGCTTTATCTTTAGGAACACCCCTTGCTTTCAAACGATCTGCAACCTTATTATTCAAAACCAATTCTTTTTGTTTATTAATTTCATTTTTAACATCTGAAGATTCTGTAACTACTTTTTTATTAAGATAAACATCATTTGTTTTTCCTAAAGAAGTGATTGTGCCTGAATGATATTGGAATAATTCTCCAACAGATAATTCTGAAATAGTTAATTCTGCAGCTTCTTTTGAAACACCATTCATGATTAAACTCTGTGTAACTCTATTTTTTTGATCTCCAATCATTTTCTGTCTTTGTTCTTCAGAAGTGCTATCTGCATAGATTTGGTTTAGCGCATCATCTGCTGCTTGTTTTTCTAGTCCTTGTTTAATCAAAGGATTATATGTTGAGAATGATTTGCCATCTGCTGCGTCTTTAATGTCATTAAACATCTTATTTTCCATTTCATCATAACTTTCATAGTCCAAAGCTGCTTCAAACAAAGCAGTTCCATAATTATCCTTAATCACTTCTATGTGCAATCTTTTTTCATCTAATTCTGCATCTTCCTTAGCTTTTCTTAATTCTTCTAACTGAGTTCCTATAACTCCTCTTGAATTATAATCTTCATATTTTCTAATCTTTCTAACATTTTCCCAGTGTCTAATCGCATTATTTCTTTCTTTATGATCTTGTGCTTCATCACCTGTTAATCTTGTTCCGGCAGCATTATCTTTAGTATATTCATCTAATGAATCCCATTGCGACAAAGTAACCTCATTACCATTAGAATCTTTTAATCTTTCACCATTTTTATCCAAGATAAAACCATCTTTATCTGCAATTACATAATTCGCAAACTCGCCGTCTCTTTCCATTCTAAAGTTCATATTTACGTCTTGACCTTCAAACTGCCAAGTTCCTTCGCCAACATTGATTGTTTCACCAAATTTACCTTCACGATCTGCTTCTGCTCTTGTCTCTGCATCTTGTGACCAGTATTCTTCTATTTTCAACGGCTCACCAGACACTCCAATCAAGCGATTACCATTTGCATCTAAAACAAAACCTTGTTCATCAGTTTTCACATCATAAAATTGTTGTTCCGCCCATACTTTGCTTTCATCAGGAATCTTAACATTATTAATAAATGAAAGTAATTCTTGTTTTCTTGCCAATAATGTCTGCGCCAAGAAATCAGGATTATTCTGCAATTGATCTAATAACATATTTGCATCTATTTTATAATCAGAATATGCTAACTTAAGCGTGCTTGAAGCAAAACCATCTTCACCCATTCCTAATCTTAATATATCTGCAGATATCATATCCTCAGAATTTTCCGCAACTCTTGCAGCATTTAAAAGAACAGCATTAATCACTTCTGAAAGTTCTGCTTTTGACAAAGGCCTGCCTTTTTGTGCTAAAGCAACAGTTAAATCATTCAAAACAACTCCTAAAATATTATCAGAAATACCACGTTCCCTTAATTTACTAATTAATGCCCCTGCCACTTCTTTAGGAATATAACCATTTTCTAATTTCTCTTTACCAATCCGCATAATTTCTTTACCATTTTCAACAACAATTATGATTTCTTTACCATCTTCTGATTCAACTGCTTTTACCTTGCTTTCTTCACCATCTGTTTCAATAGTTACATCGCCTTTTTTATGAGTTGCACCGGTTTTTTCACCAACATCATTTTCAATACCTTCTCTTTCTCTATTTAAAGTACCGCCAGCAGTAACATGACCATCCTGTTTAGGAGGTTTTCCAGGAGACTTACCAGGAATCGGAGGAGGATCTTTAGGAGGCATACCTGTTGGAGGCCTTGGAGGATCTGGATTAAATTTAGGACATTCATTTCCTTCAAAAAATGTTGCATAAAATGCTAAAGGACATGCAGTGCATTTCACTTCTATTTTTCCATCTGGTTTAGTAACATATGTCGCAGGCCAATCATCCTCAGGCATTGGCTTATTTTTTAGTGCGGCAACCATATCATTGTAAAACTTAGTATACCTATCCCAATAACTAATCACATCTGCTTTAAATTTCTCTTTCTTGGCAATAAATCCTTTTTTAGCAGCTTCTGCTGCTTTTTTATCGGCCTCTGCTCTCTTTTTCTTTAAATTTCTTTTTTCAGAAGAAGTTAAATGACCATCACTCATTGCTTCATTTAGGTAATCTTCATAATCTTTCTGCGCCTGCTCTGCTTCTGCAAGAGCTTCTTTAACTTCAGGATCATTAATTGCATCTCCGAGATTTTCTTTAATTGTTTTAAGATTTTGTTTAAGCTGTTCATTCCAATTTTGGAAAGTTCTTGCGTCTAAACCAAAATTACCGAATTTTTTCTTTTCTGCTTTTTTTACTT
>DAOVMP010000066.1 GCA_030630695.1 Candidatus Woesearchaeota archaeon | reverse complement strand
ATAATACTATATGATAAAAACATTTATATATACTTAACGTACATACTATACGTTAAGTACGTTTAGTATGTACTTTGAGAATAAACATACTCAAAAAAGGTGATAAAATGCATATTAGAAAGCTTGTAAAGGCAGGACAAACCAGCCATACTGTTTCTCTACCAAAAGAATGGATATCTAAGAATAAATTAAAAAAAGGCGATACAGTATACATACATCCAAAATCAGACACAGAACTGCTTGTAAGCGCGGAAAAAACTACTAAAACAGCAGATAAAAAAGAAATAACAATCAACATTGAAAACAAAGACATTGACACAATACAAAGAGATATTACCTCTGCTTATTTGAACAATTACAACACAATAACTCTACTTGGTGAAAATATAACTTCTAGAACAAAAGCAATACGAAAAATACTGCATGATTTCGTTGCTCTTGAGATTTCCGAACAAACATCTATGAGAATAATAGCAAAAGACCTGCTTAATATGCAAGAAATTTCACTCTACAAGACGATAAACCGAATGGATTTAATCATTAGAACAATGATCGACGATACAATCAAAACATTTGAAGGGAAAAAATTACAGGAAAGTATACGGTTTCGCGATTATCATGTTAACCGACTATATTTTCTAGCATCCCGACTGCTTAAAGGCTCTCTTAAGAATAATGAATTAGCAAAACAATTAGAATTAGATCGTGGAGAAGTGTTATCTCATTGGTATTTAGTCGTGAATTTAGAAAATTTAGCAGACTATATTAAGAATATTAGTGAAATAAGCAAAACAAAAAAAGATAAACGAATTAAAGATGTTATTTTGTCTTTGCAGCAAAACTACCTTGATGTTATGAAAGCACGGCATAACAATGATAAAATACTTGCAGATTCTATTATCAAAAGAAGAAAAGAAATATTTATTCTATGCAAAAAACTAGAAAATCAAGAAATCAGCTCAATAATACGAGCGATAACGACGACTATCAACAATATCGCGAAAATTATTATAGATAAAGAATGAGAAAAATGCTAAAAAAAAAAATTAAAAAACTAACCTATATTAGGACTTAATGTATCTCTATACCCTGCGTATCCATAATAAGTAGGATCTTGTGGTCTTTCTTGTACAGGAACATTTACAGGAGGAACACAACAATATGGTTGCATACCATACACATCAATACCGCCACTTTCTGTACACAAATATCCGGCAGCTACAAATTGATCTAAATGTTCTGTATTTACACCAGGATATGCTCCAACATATGCCGCAGGAGAATTACATCCACCCATAGTAATCATAGCACCTGTAGCTTGAAATTTAGTAAACAAAAGTACTAAACCAATAATTCCTATAATAGAAACCATACCCAGAATAGTCAAAGTCAGACCTTTATCTTCAGCCATTTAATATCACCTCGAGTTTTTTATAATTGAATAGCTTACGTCTATATATTTAATTCGTATATATAAATGTTTCTAAAAAGCATAGCTTTTTAGAAGCCAAGAAAATACAGAGTGTTTTTTGATGTTTCTATAATAGTATATGAGAACTTGGAGATCTTTGGACTAATCGCAAGATTTTTATATCCAATCCTCGCACCATATTCTATGAACAAAATATTATGTCTCCTCATTATTGTATCATTACTGGGTTGCGCAGTTCAAACAGAACCAATACTGTGCTCAGATGAACAGATAAAAGATTTGCTTGAAGAATTTAGCATACACATACCCATTTATAATTACATAAAAGGTGATTGTACGGGTTGGGGCGGCAGTAAAAAAGCCACATTACAAATAAATGATGTCCAATATTCTTTGGCAACAATTCATCGCAGCGCGCCACATGCTGACGGTGTACAACTTTGTTTTACAACAGAGAAAGAAAACGATCCCTTATTCATTGACGCAAGAAACCAAATATGTGAGAAAATAAAAAAATTTGGTTTTGAACAAGAATACATTAACTGCAAACAAGGTGATTATGATTCTTCAGATGGAAAAATAATTCATCTTAAATTCGGAAGCACAAACGCAGGCGAATACTTCTCACAAGCAAATGAAGAATGCATGAAGGTTACATTACCAAGCTGAAAAGAAATTATTATCCTATTTCTTCCTCATTCTTCTAAAAGTCTCTGCAACATCAATAATATATTTACCCTCTTGGATTCGAAAAATCAAAGGATCTCCTTTGAAAAGCTTTACCAAATCAAGTTCAAACTTACCCTGCTGTTTAACATTAACAGATTCTAATTCCAAAACAACAGGAGCTTCATGATCTTCAAGATCTGCCAGTTCATGAACATCTTCTTCAATCTGCTTTTTTTCTTCAACAGTAAGATTAACAACAATATCCTGCTGTTTTTTCAGTTTAGAAGCTTTAATGAAAAAAAACAACTTACCACCACAAGAACATCCTTTAAGTATTTCTTCAGAACCGTCGTCATAAAACTTGTTACACCGAACACATTGATGAGGCATGTTATTTTTTCCTCTTTCTTTTATGTACTGTAAATAATTCTATCTTATTTGGATTTTTCTTAATAGACTTAACAATATTTGCAGGACCAATAACAGTAAAACCAGAACGCTGACCTAAAAGCATAGCGAAAAAATCATTTTTAATCTTTGCAAAACCTTCCAACACTTCAGACTGCGAAGGATCAATCACTGCCAACTCGATTCCTCTAAAACTTTTATTAATTTCTTCCATTGTCGTCTTAATCAACTCAACTTCTTCATCTTTTGACAATCTTCCCTGCAATAAAACAATCTTATTCTGCTTAGCAATATTTAATAATTTTCTAATCCTACCAACAGAGCTAAGCTCTTCAATTTCAGTATACGGAATAAACTGTAAAGTCACCATCTTTTCTCACCCAACAAGTTTAAACAATCTTTCATATAATTTTTTAACATTTCTGCCATACTTAGCAGAGATTCCAACAACATCATACTGCGGAAATGCCGACTGTACCTTCTTAATATTAGCCCTCTTTAAATCACTTTTGTTTCCTATGATTAACACAGGAATATTTCTTGCAGCCAAATTTCCTATAATAGTTATATTAACTTGAGAATACGGATCTTGAGTCGAATCCAGAACAACTAAAACAGCATCCATGTCATCAAGCCATTTAATAGCGTCTATAACTCCTTTTGTTGCCTCTTTTGCGCGCTTTTTTGCCTTTCTTTCTGACAAACCAAATTTTAAAAAATCCTCATAATCGATTCTCGTTGCAATTCCCGGCGTATCAACCAGATTAAATAACATCTCTTTTTTTCCATCTTTTGATTTTAAAGAAATCTGTTCTTTAATCTGAATCTCTCTTGTCTCGTGCGCGACATTACTTATAGAACCCATTTCCTGACCAAGCCAATCCTTACAAATCTTATTAGCTAATGTTGTCTTACCGGAATTTGGCGGGCCATATAATCCCAATTTAATATCCCCCCTTGTCTTGAAAAACATACTCAAAAACGAGCTAAACCAACCTTTTATCGAGTCAATCACCTAAATCCACCTCATAATAAAGGAAAAAACTTTGTTTTATATACTTTTCTATTTTATAGAATAAATTATAGAATAAAGGAAAAAAAATAATAAAAATTGACTTATTTCTTCTTTTTCTTCTTAGCTTTCTTTTTCTTCTTTTTCTTAGCTTGTTTTCTCTTGCGACCACCACGAGCCATCTTAGCTCTTGAAACATCGCCTCTCTTGTCAACAAAGTATAGATATCCTTTTGTTTTCTTTACGCCGACTTTTTTGACTTTTTCTATTTTCTTAGCGCCTTTTCTTCTTCCACGAGCCATTCTTGCTCTAGAAACATCACCTCTCTTGTCAACAAAATACAGATATCCGCTTACTTTTTTAATCCCTACTTTTGCGATTTTTTCCGCCATATAAACCATCCTCCTTTTTATTTTTGGAGATTCTAATCTCCCATCGACGATAACACGCCTGAATTTAGATAATAAAATAATCTAAGTTTATAAATCTTTCGACTATCACTTCTTTTTCTTCCTCTTTGTTCTTGGTTTTTTAGTCGATTTCCTGATGATTTTAGATTTCTTTTTCTTTCTTTTTTTAACTGATTTCTTTTTTATCGACGCTGTTTTTCTTGATTCATCTAAAACTTTACACTCGACTTTTGGTTTTGTTTTAGGATCTGCAACAAACCACGACGGTTTTAGAAAAGATTTAATCTTTTCTCCAAAAGAAATTCCCT
>DAOVMP010000079.1 GCA_030630695.1 Candidatus Woesearchaeota archaeon | reverse complement strand
CTTTTGACTTCTTCAGAATGAGTATCTGCCCATTTGCCTGATAAGGATTGCACTAGAGTTGTTTTTCCGTGGTCTACATGGCCAATCATTCCTATACTTATCTCTGGTTGAGTTTCTGTGCGTGAATCTTGCTTGTCCTTTTTAACTGCTTTTTTCTTGGCCATCTAGTAGTCGTATAATTTACCCCATTTTATAAAGGTATTGCTATGAAAAGATTTTTATATTCAAGTGTTTTTTACTAGGCATATGGGACGGTTTAGTAAATTGTTTGGAAGCTCTAGAGAAAAAGATAAAAAAGAAATTAAATTAATGGTAAAAAGAAGAAATCCTGTTCTGAAAATGATTGGTGTTCTTGAAAATAAAGGGTATACCAATAGAAAGCAGAAAGCATTGCTTCTTGATGCGATTATAGAGCAATTTGATGAAGAAATTGCTATAGTGGAAGCAAGATTTGGAGAATTAGTAGAAATAGAAAAGGATCTTGAAGGAGTAGACGCAGTTGATTTGACTGACAGAGAAACGCTTGAGCAAAGAATAAACGATGTCAGAATTAGTATAGATGGTATTAAACGCAAAAAAAAGACAATGCTTTCTCAATTAGATACTTTTATTAGTTAATTTTTATAATATAGAATATCTCATTTTTCTCATTAATGATTTTAAATTTATATCCTAATCTGTCTAACATTCTTTCTAGCCATCCTCTGTAAGCATGTTTCATTGGTTTTCCGCCTAATTTTTGGGTTGCAAAACTGACAACAATGTATTTTGCTTTTACTTTTGTGATTATTTCTTCTGCTAACTTATGTCCTTTTTTCTCTATTGTGTCTAGAACTTTGAATAAGAAGCAAACATCAACAGATTTTAGTTTTTTTAACAGATTCGGTCTCTTTAAATCGATTGCAAATGCTTTTCCTTTGATTTTCATTAGTTTAAAATATTTCTCAAGAAATTCACAGTCTTTTTTATTTAGTTCTGAAGCATAATACTTTAATTTAATTTTCATATAAGGATATGAAACAGGATTCATTCCACATCCTAGATCCAATATTGATTTTGGCTTTCCAGTTATAGAAAATATTTTTTGATAGATAAAAGGATAAATGTTAATTCTTTCTTTTGTTGATTTGTGTATTTCTAATAGTTCGTCAGAAAGGTTTTTGTGTTTGCAGGATAGAATTTTTTCTCTTTTACTTAAATCTTCAGAAAACATGCCGTATTCTAATCGTAGTTTCTCTCGAACTTTTTTTATTATTTCTTTATACTCTTTTGAGCGGATTCTTTTCTCTTCAAATGCTTTTATTAACTTTCTATTCTGTTTCAAAACTAGATTTACAATATCAATTATGTATTTATTATTAACATTTTTCAATTCTTTCTTTTCCTTTATCTTTTTAATCAACTCTTTCATTTGCAGTTTACATCTATTATATCATTATAGTCGCATTTCCATGTTTTTTGATTGTATTGATTTATTTTTTTTAACACATTGCAATCAATTTCTTTTTCAATTTCTTTGCCTTTATCATTCATCCATATAATTCCGTTGCGGCAAGTTACTTCTAGTTCTCTTGGAGGTCCTAAATAATGAAATTCATATAGTTTGTCACATAAATCACCTTTACAATTAGAAGTATGTATTAAACTATGGTTAAAATTAGTGTAAAATGAGTCATCAGAGGTGTATTTCCAGTAATATAAGTCAAATGTAGTGTCGTCAATAGAATATTGCGCTGAACAGTCATTTTCAGTTTCAACAACAGAAATAGGATATTTTATATTAATCCCTGCTAGATTGCTTACTTGTTTTCTTTCTGCATAACGTGAGCATTCTGGACTTAATTCTATGCCAGAGCAACCTACTAAGAATATTAATAATAATATGAATAATCGCTTCATTTTACATCTTTTTTGTTGAGGACCATAATAGTATATATATTTTTCCTTAACTAAAATTTGGAAAACATAACATTAACATGTTTTATTTATGTTTTTCATTATTTTATTATTTGAACCTTAAAATTCTTTCCCCTCTTAAGTCATGTTTGGTCACTTTTGCTATACGGACTTTGATCTTATCACCAATTTCGCACTCTTCTGCAACTATTATCGGTTTGTAGGCAAAATTTCTTCCTTTCATTGTTCCTGGTTTGCCTTTTTCATCTATTAATACTTCTCCAGTCCAATTTTTCCACTTGCGATTCTGCTCAAATCCAATAAAATCAAATGTATTTGTTATTTTTTTGCTTCTTTCTTTTATTTCTGCTCCAGGTATTTGGTCTTCTTTATTTGCTGCAGAAGTATTTGGTCTTGCTACGAATTTAGATATGTTCAAAACATCTGGTTTTATTTCTTGTAATAAAGCAACAGAGTCATAGAATTGTTTTTCAGTTTCTCCTGGAAAGCCAGCAATAAAATCTGTTGCTATTGTTATATCTGGCACAGCAATTCTAAATTTTTTAACAATTTCTTTGAAATCATCTGCAGTATATTCTCTTTTCATTGCTCTTAGAACAGGATTGCTTCCACTTTGAACAGGAATATGTAAGAATTTAAACATTTTAGGATGTTTGAAAACTTCGATTAACTCATCTAAGTGTTCTTTAATATACCGGGGATTTCCCATTCCTAAGCGGACATAAAAATCTCCTTCTACTTCTGATACTTTTTTTAATAATTCAACTATATTAGTATCAATATCTTTTCCATAGCATGCAGTGTCTTGTGCAGTTATCCATATTTCTTTGCATCCATCAAGAACACATTTTTGAACTTCTTTTACAATTAAATCCGCAGGATAAGAATATAGTTTTCCTTTGATTAGTCTTACAGAGCAATAAGTGCATTTGCCTAAACAACCGTTACTGATAGGAACAATTCCTACTAAAGGATTATTTCGAATTTTTTTAAGCAAAATTTTAGGTTTTCTTTTTGTTTCTGTTAATTTCTGTGGATTATCATGTATTGTTTCTTCTACTGCAGATACTATTTCTTTAATATTGTGTGTATTAACTATAGTAACATCTTCTTTTAGTTTTTTAATTTCATTAATTAGTCGCGTAGGAACACATCCGGCGACTATTAGAAATCGTTGTGGATATTTCTCAAGAGTTTTTCGAATCTCAGAAAGGGCTTTATCATCTCCTTTCACAGTGCAGATATTAAGTATAATCATTGCAATCTCTTCTGCATCTTCATTTACAATTTGAAAATCAGCATTTGCAAGCATTCCTTTTATGGCTTCTCCATCTGACATGTTTGCACTGCAGCCATAGGATTTAACTAAGATGTTTAGGCTCATAAAGCAGGGTAAGTGTATTTAGTATTTAAAAGTTATAGCAATTTTGAATCATTTTAGTTTCCTAGAAATCAATTTCTTCTGTTTTTTTCTTTCTCTAGCTTGCTCAAGTCGTATAAAATCTCTGCAAGAAATGCACCATTTTCGCATTGCAGAAAAACTTTGGATTTTTATTCCGCATTTTTGGCACACTGCTAGATTGCTTTTTATCATCGATTTAGAGAAATACTACTTTGTTTTTAAAGCTTTCGTAATAACATTACTGTGAAGTGATTACGTTTTATATTCTCTGGTGCAGAAATTCTTAAATATTAGTGGGTATTTAGAGTGATTAACAGGGAGTCCCATGGAAGATATACAGCAGTTGGGAGGTAATATTGAGCTCGCAGGATTTAGAGAGTTAGATGGGGGTTCAATGATAATTCTAAAAAAGATTATTGGTAACTATGCAAGAAAGTTCTCAGACCGTTTGGAAAACATGGAAAAACTGTCAATCACAATTAAAACTGTAGGAAGCAACCAATTTGAAATGAAAGCAAAGTTAATCGCAGGCGGAGAAATATATAATTCAGAAGTAACAGAGCACAATCTGTTTGTTATCGTAGACAAATTATTAAGCAAAATCGAGAGTTCTGCGTTAAAGTAATTTCTG
>DAOVMP010000105.1 GCA_030630695.1 Candidatus Woesearchaeota archaeon | reverse complement strand
TCATCTCCTTGGGGGCATTAAAAGTCCCCTAATATAAAGGAGAGTTGAAAAAAGATCCGACAAGGAAGAGGTGTTAAAAATGAACCAACAAAAAATAGAATTTTTTGAGCTTCATTTTTCCTCTGGAGGGAAAAAATGAACCAACCTGAAAAAAAGTTTCGTGCAGGCCCTATAAGCGCTGCAATTTGGAAAAATAAAAGCCAAAAAGATGGAAAAGATTTTGAATTCCACACTATTTCCATAGGAAGATCATATAAAGACAAAGATGGCCACTGGAAAAACTCTGCTTCTTTAAGAATTAGTGATTTGCCAAAAGCATCTTTAGTCTTAAACAAGGCATATGAACATTTGGTTATTGCTGATGACTTAAGAATTACAGAAGAAGCACTTGCTGTTTAGTTTCGATTTTTTCGTGATTATTTTCGATTTCACATGATAAATAACATTGTTTTTCGTAAAATCAATGATTAAATCGTTTTTTTTGCGAAAAATCTTGAGTTAATGTTATTAAAAACCATAGCTTCCAAATTTTTGGAGGTGTTAAACATGGAAAAAAACACACCAGTACAAAAATTCAGGGCAGGCACAGTAACTGCCTCTATCTGGGCTAATAAGTCTAAAGATGGAAATGATTTCAAGTCTGTATCTTTTGAAAAAGGATACAAGACTGAGAAAGGAGATTGGCAAAAAACTAATAATTTGAATGTTAGTGATTTGCCTAAAGCAATTGTTGTGCTGAGCAAGGCTTACGAAGCTTTGGCTCTAAAGGATTGGGAGGCTGCGGAAGGGGCTTAATGCCTCTTCTTTATAATATAAGTTAATAAAAAGGAGGATGATATTTATGGAACAAGAACTAGAAAAACCAAAAACAAAAATGAAAAAAGTTAAATCAATTGAGGATTTACCAGGAATTGGTCCTGCTACTTTGGAAAAACTAGCAAATGCTGGTTTTAATGATTTAATGTCTATTGCTGTTGCAACACCTGGAGAAATTATTGGTGCAACAGAGGTTTCTGAAGCTACTGCTAAAAAAGTTATTGCTGTGGCAAGGGCGAATATGGAATTAAATTTTGAATCTGGTGAGGCTTTGCTGCAAAAACGTATGCAGGCTATTAAAATAACTTCAGGTTCTAAAGACGTTGATGCATTATTGGGTGGAGGTTTTGAAACAGGTTCTATTACTGAAGTTTATGGTCAGTTTGGTTCTGGTAAGTCTCAGATTGCTCATGTTTTGGCTGTTAGAGCTCAGTTGCCTTTAGAAGAAGGCGGTGCTAATGGCAGTGTTATTTTTATTGATACTGAAGGAACTTTTCGGCCTGAAAGGATTATTCAGATTGCAGAACCTTTGAAGATGGATTGCACAGAGGTTCTTAAAAAAATTAAAGTAGCAAGAGCTTATACTTCTGATCATCAGATGTTGTTGGCTGATAAAATTAAGGATTTGATTGAAAACGGCGATAATGTTAGATTGGTTATTGTTGATTCTTTGACTTCTCATTTTAGAGCAGAGTTTATTGGCAGAGGAACTTTAGCAGAGAGACAGCAGAAAATCAATAAGCATATGCATACTTTGATGAGATTGGCTGATAAGCATAACGTTTTGATTTATGTTACTAATCAGGTTATGTCTAAGCCAGATATGTTTTTTGGTGATCCAACTACTGCTATTGGTGGTCATATTGTTGGTCATAATTCAACTTATAGAATCTATCTTAGAAGAGGTAAGAAAGGTTCTAGAGTTGCTAAGATGGTTGATGCTCCAAATCTGCCTGAAAACGAAGCGGGCTTTTTCATTAAAGAGGAAGGAGTAACCGACGTTTAATTTTTTTAATTTTTTTCTTTTATGTTGGGTAAACTTTATAAATTCGACTATATTAATAGAAGGTATCGCACTCTTGTGCGAGATTAGATTAAATTATGTAGGTGAAATGTGAAATGTATCGTGTACCTGTAGATGTTGGTGAGGAATTAGATGTTACAATAGAGGCTGTTGGCGAAAAAGGCGACGGCATTGCTAAAAAGGACGGTTTTATTTTATTTGTTCCTGGCGTAAAGCAAGGTGATAGAGTTCGTATTAAAGTTACTAAAGTGTTAAAGAAAGTTGGATTTGCAGAACTTGTTCCTGGCGGAGCACAGAGTGAAGAAGCGCCTGCTGAACGGCAAGGAGCTCCTGTTGAAGAGTCTGTTCCTGTTCCAGAACCTGCTCCAGAAGACAGCGAGGATTTCGGAGATGAACCAGTAGAAGAGACTCCTGTAGAAGATGCTACTGAACAAGTAGAAGAACCTGCTGAGTAAGGTTTTTTATTTTTTTTATTATGAGATTATTTATTGCTTTTGATGTTTCTGACGAAATTAATAATTATTGCAGGCAAATTCAATCTCAACTCCCTGATTCTGATTCAAAGCTTGTTAAAGAGTTTCATTTGACTTTAAGATTTCTTGGGGAATGTGATGAATCTGAAACAAAAGATATAATAAAAAGCTTAAAAAAAGTTAAATTTGATTCTTTTAAAGTAAAAACTTCAAATTTAGGTGTTTTTCCTAATGAAAATTTTATTAAAGTTGTTTGGTTGGGTTTAGAGCCAAAGGATAAAATTATTAATCTGAAAAATTCAATTGAAGAGGCACTTAGTTTAACAAAAGATGAAAGATTCTATCCTCATATTACTTTGACTAGAATTAAGTTCTTAAAAAACAAGCTAGAATATATTAAAAAGTTAAAAGAGATAGAAACAAAAGAGTTAGAATTTAATGTAAAGAGTATAAAATTGTACAAAAGCGAGTTAACCCCCAAAGGCTTTGTGCATGAAATGTTAGAAGAGTTCAAACCACAACCTTTATAAACAACCATATTCTTCTATCGTCTATAACCAACGCTTATGAATCGGCTTGATGAATAAGCAAAGGCTGTTGAGGTTATAAAAAATACAGCAGAGGGATATACTATGGCTGAAACAAAAAGTTTTTTAGTTGCACAGGATCAATACTTAAAATCAGGTATTCATATTGGTACAAAGTTCAGAACTAAATACATGGAGCAGTTTATTTACAAGACCAGAACAGATGGTTTGTCAGTTTTAAACTTGCAAAAGATTGATGAAAGAATTAGAATCGCAG
>DAOVMP010000107.1 GCA_030630695.1 Candidatus Woesearchaeota archaeon | reverse complement strand
TTTAAAAAATTGATTTAAATACGTTGGTTCTTGTTTTATTTGATGTGCTATGTCAAGTACATCTTTGTTTAGGTTTTTTATCTCTCCTGGAGTAAATAATACTCTTCTTTTTTCACCGCCTTTAAATACGCTAAAAGCAAATTCATTTTCATAGTTAACCTCAAATTCTCCACGCATATTAATTCCCCTCCATAGTATTAATGAATAGTACATAATAAACGATCATTTTTAAAGCTTGCGACATATTGACTCTACTTCAATTAAATATATAAACCAGAAACTCTTCCTATGCTCATGAAGCCCTGGATTGCTAAGTATGCCCCAAAGTGTCATGCCGACATTCCTCAGATAAAATCTGCAGAATCATTAAAAGTATTTATTAAAGACTTTAAAAAGCAGAAAAAAAACGCAGCTTTATTGTATGGTCCTTCTGGTTCTTGTAAATCTTGTGCAGTTCATGCTTTGGCTAATGAGTTAAACTTGGAGATTGTTGAGGTTAATGCTTCTGATGCTAGAAATGCAGAGCAAATCAATGCAAGATTAGGCAATGCATTAAAGCAACAGTCGTTATTCTCAAAAGGCAAAGTGATTTTAGTTGATGAAATTGATGGTGTTTCAGGAAATAAGGATAGAGGGGGCATTCCTGCTTTAACAAAATTAATTGCAAAGAGTACTTTTCCTGTTGTTTTAACTGCTAATAATCCTTTTGATAAGAAATTTAGTAGTTTAAGAACTAAATCTTTGAAAATCGAGTTTCCTTCTTTGGATTATTTAGAAATTTATACTGTTTTAAAGAATATTTGCAACGGAGAAAAAATAAAATTTGAAGATGAAGCATTAAAAGCACTGGCAAGACGTGCTGGCGGAGATTTAAGAGCAGCTATTAATGATTTGCAGTCATTAGCACATTCAAAAAAACTGACTAAAAAAGATATTGATTCTTTGTCAGAGAGAAATCAGATAGAATCTATTGAAAATGCTTTGATTAAAGTTTTAAAAAATTCAGATCCAGTTATAGCTTTGTCGGCTTTTAATGATGTTAGTTTGGATTTGGATAAATGTTTATTGTGGTTGGATCATAACCTGCCTTATGAATATACTAATTCTTCTGATTTGTCAAGAGCTTATGAATGTATTAGTAGGGCAGATGTTTTTAGAGGACGGATTAGAAGGTGGCAGTATTGGCGTTTCCTAGTTTATGTTAATATGTTGTTAACTGCCGGTGTTGCTTGTGCAAAGGATAAAAAATACAAATCAAGTGTAAAATATGAGCAGACTAGACGGTTGTTAAAGATTTGGCAGGCGAATATGAAGTATGCTAAGAGAAAAGCTATTGCTCAAAAGATTGCGTATAAAACTCATTGTTCTACTAAAAGGGCATTACACTCTACTTTACCTTATATTAAAGCAATTTTCCAAAACAATGAAGAAGTAGCATTAAAATTAGCAGAAGAGTTTGATTTTGATCAAGACGAAATTGATTGGCTTAAGAGTTAAGTATATATACTAGAATTTGATTAATTAATAAAAAAGGCATCGCCAAAATTAAAATTTTGTCGGAGCCTCAATTTTTGTCAAAATCGAGGTGATATTATGGCTAGAGGACAAATTCCCGGTATGGATTTATCACAAAAAAAAGGCGGTTTATTAAAATGGATTATTATTATTGTTATAGTAATCGCTATTCTGTGGTATCTGAACAATCAGGGTTATGTCAGTATTCCTTGGTTTTGAATCAAAACTTATTTAAACCGATTATATTTCTTATTTCTTTATGTCTAAATATGAAGATGTGACTAATTTGGCTCTGAGAAGGAGTATTTTCTTCCCTGCTAGTGAGATCTATTCTTCTGCTCCTAAAGGTATGTTTGATTATGGTCCTTATGGTGCTTCTATTAAGAGGAAAATAATTGATTTGTGGAGAAAAGAGTTAGTTCAAAAAGAGAATTTTTTAGAGATTGATGGTGCTCAGATAATGCCTGTTGATGTTTTCAGGGCTTCTGGTCATTTAAAGAGTTTTAATGATCCTGTTGTTCAGTGTAGTAAATGTAGTTCTGTGTTTAGAGCAGATCAGCTAATCAATGAAGTGACTGGTAAAGAATTGCCTGAAGCAATGGCTAATGAAGAATATGATAAAGAGATTGAAACTAATAATATTAAATGTAAAAAATGTAAGGGTTCTTTAGATAAAACTACTAGATTTAGTTTGATGGTTAAGACTTTGGTTGGTTTTAAGTCAAAAGTTGATTGTTATTTAAGACCGGAGTCTTGTCAATCGATTTTTATGGGTTTTGCACGGATGAATAAGACCATGCGTATTAAATTGCCTGTGGGGATTTCTCAGTATGGTAGAGTTTTTCGTAATGAAATCTCTCCTAGGCAGACTTTGTTAAGGTCTGTTGAGTTTTCTCAGATGGAAACAGAAGTTTTTTTTGATCCTGAGAAAATTGATGAGATTGAAAACTTTGATGATGTTAAAGATTATGAGATTAGTATTCAAAGATTGGAAAATCATGGTATTGAATTGATGACTGCAGAAAAATTAGTAAATGACAAAATTGTTTCAGGTAAGTTAGTTGCGTATTACTTGGCTAGAGTTCAGCAGTTGTATGAAAAATATGGAATTCCTTTAGATTCTATGCGTTTTAGAGAGGTTTCTAAGGATGACAGGGCTTTTTATTCTAAAGAGACTTGGGATTTTGAAGTTAAAACAAGTACTGGTTGGCTGGAATTGATTGCTAATAATTATAGAACAGATTATGATTTAAAAGGTCATATGGAAGGTTCTAAACAAGATATGCAGTATGTTTATCCTGATGGTAAAAAGATTATTCCTCATGTTTATGAAATTTCAATTGGAGTTGACAGGACTTTTTATGCAATTTTAGAGCATGCGTATAGAGAAGAGAAAAAGAAAGATGAGAAAAGAGTTTTTCTCTCACTTTCTTCTGGTTTGGCTCCGATGAATGCAGCTGTTTTTCCGTTATTATCAAATAAACCAAATATTGTTGCAAAAGCTAAAGAAGTGTATAATTTATTAAACAGTTGTTATGAGGTTTTCTTTGATTCTTCAGGAAGTATTGGTAAAAGATATGCTAGAATGGATGAAAT
>DAOVMP010000048.1 GCA_030630695.1 Candidatus Woesearchaeota archaeon | reverse complement strand
GGCATGTTTTTCATCACTATAGAATATAATTTGTCTACTGTTTCATATAAAAAAGGATTTGTCATATGGAATAATAATATATAGAACTATAAAAAGCTTTTCCTACCGTAGTTGTTTCCCGCACATTGAACAGTAATAATCGATTTTTCGTGTTATATTGTTACAATGTCTGCATTTTGAATAATGGTCTTTTTGTTGGACTGCCTTTTTCTCAATAATTGTTTCTTTAGGAGAAAATACATAGCTCAATATTAACTTAAACACTCCGAGAGCAATAATGAGTAAGCCGGCATAAAAGAATAATACAAATTCATCTCCTAGATAATATGATACAACTGTTAATAATATTCCAAGCATTAGCCATACTAGGGCAGGAATCTTCATATGTTATGAACGCCCTCCAAATTTTTTACTTTAAGAATTTCATAACTTTGAAAATTTGCAACATTTTTATGACTTTTGCAAATTTTCATATATGTTTAAACCCCGTATATTTGTGTAATACTTTTGGTATTAGTATTGTTCCATCTGATTGCTGAAAATTTTCAATTATTCCAACAATAACGCGCGATGTTGCTATTGAAGTATTATTTAGAATGTGTAATGTTGTTTTGTTTAGTGCTTTGTCAATTGATTTTATTCTTAATCTTCGCGCTTGATAGTCTGTGCAGTTGCTTAATGAAGTTGCTTCCTGGTATTTGCCTTGTTTTGCCATCCATAGTTCTAGATCAACTTGTTTTGCTTTTAGATTTCCTATGTCTCCGGAGCACATTTCTAATAATTGATAAGGCATTTCTAAGTTTGTAAATAATTCTTCTGTGTTTTTTAATAATTCATCAAAATATTTCCAGCTGTCTTCTGGTTTGCATATTATTACTTGTTCTACTTTGTTAAATTGGTGTGTTCGAAATAATCCTTTTGTGTCTACTCCGCGGGAACCTATTTCTTTTCTAAAACACATGCTATAGCCCGCCAGTTTAATTGGTAGTTTTTCTTCTGGTATGTTTGTTTTGATAAATTGTGCAATAAGAGGATGTTCGCTTGTTGCGATTAGGTATAAATCTTCGTTTTCGATTTTATACATTACGTTTTCAAAATCTTCCATTTCAACAACTCCTTCGTAGGGTGTGCGTCGCATCATTAATGGTGGTTCCACATAAGTATATCCTTTTTTGCGTAGAAAATCTATTGAATATCTTATCAAAGCTTGGTTTAGCCAGGCAATTTTGTCTTTTAGAAAGTAAAAGCCAGAGCCCGCTATGTTTGCAGAGTTGTCAAAGTCGGCTTGTCCCATTTGTTCAAGCAATTCGCCGTGATTTTTTAGTTCAAATCCTGCTTTTGCTGGCTTGCCAGATGTTTTTATGACTTTGTTTTCGCTTTCGTCTTTGCCTATTGGAACTGATTCGTGGATTAGGTTTGGAAGTTTAATAAGAATTTTTTGTATTTCTTGTTCTATTTTTGCTTTTTCTTCTTCTATTTGTTTTAATTGTTTTGGTATTTCAGATGCATGTTTCATTAAATCTTTAGCATCTTTTCCTGCTTTTTTTGTTGCATTGATTTCAAGAGAAATCTTATTCCGTTCTGAACGCAGATTATCACTTTTCTTTTTCAACTCTTTCCATTTAGAATCTTTTTCAACAATTGCATCAACTAGTTCAATCTTATCGCTCTGAAACCTTTTCTTAAGGTTTTCTTTGACTATTTCCGGTTTTTGTCGTATTAGATTTATGTCTAGCATATCTAGTTTGGGTAAGTAAGAATTTATATATCTTTTGGTATTAAGAGAGTATCCGTATCCTCTCTCCATACTTTTTGGCATTAGAAAGTGATTTTCCTAGTGGATTTTGTTTTTTAATCCGAATTGTGGCTTTCTTCCCAACATTAAATGTTGCAAGATAATCATCCCCGATATACAAATCTATATCTTTTCCTTGCATTTTTTTATCTAAAAAGAATTCAAAGTATTTGCTGCTTTCTTCTAGGTCATATTTTATTTCATCTCCTTCTGGTTTTTGTTGTTGTTCTTCTTCTCCTAGAGCACGTACATCTAGTCCTATTCCTAGTGTTTCTTCTAATTGTTTGATATTTTTGCCTTCGCGCCCGATTATTCCTGCGATTCTTTCTTCAGGAACATAGACTATTGCTTTAGAATCAGATGCAACTTCGATTTTCAAATAATCAGTATAGCGTTGAAACGCGCGTTCTATTGCATTTGCTGCTAATTTTTTCATTCCGGTTTGTTTTTCTTGGGTTTTTGTTACAGGAACCACGACAGTTTCTTCACCATAACTATAAATTTCAGCTAATGGTTTTCCGGTTTCAAAATCATCGATTGTTATGACTGGTCGGGCTAAGTCTGCTTCTGTCATTCCTGATGGTACTTTTACTACCATTTTTACTGCAAGTACTTGTCCGATTTTTCCGTCGCGGATAAATATAACAGTGTCGATTACGTGTGGTATAACTCCTAAATCCAACTTACCAATAAATCTTTGTATTGCATCCATAGGATTTGTTCCGTGGATTACTCCTACCATTCCTACTCCTGATAATCGTAAGTCTGAGTATAGCATAAAGTCTGCTGTGTTTCTCATTTCATCAAATACTGTGTAATCTGGACGTGATAATAATAAGATGTCGTGTATTTCTTCTGAGCTTCCTCTACTGATTGCTAATTGTGTGATTTCTTCAGGTAAGATTAAATCACGGGGTGCTTCAACTGTTTTAACTATTTTGCCTTGTTGTGCAAAATGGACTGATAGTGCTTGTGCAAATGTTGTTTTACCGTGTCCTGGTGCACCGGCAATCAATATTCCTTCTGCTTGGCTTGCAATTCGTGAGGTTAATTTTTCTCCAAGGTCGTAATCCATTAGATTTAGTTGTTTTACTGGTTTTACAGCAGTGATTTCCCAGCCGTCTGACAATGGTGGTCGGGTAACAACAATCCTGTAAAGGCCGAGTTGAATAATTGTGCTTCCTTCGCGTTCTATTTCTAGGAATCCGTCTGCTCTTATTCTTGCTTCTTCGATTATTTCCCGTGATATTTCTTTGATGTCTTCTGCTGTTAGTTTTTTCTTGCTTATATTGACAAAAGTCCACTCACCAGGTTTTCCTTTTTTTGCTTTTGCCACTACTCCTTCACGTAAGTGTACCGACATTGTTGTTGCATCAAAGTATTTTTCTAGTTTGATTTGGCGCGATTTTGTTTCTAATGGTATAAAATATATTTTTACACCGCGGGCTTCACCTATACGCGCCTGAACTTTATCTGCTGTCATTAATACTGCGTCTTCTTCCCAGGCTAATTGTCGTATTGATGCATCAATTTCTCCTAGTTTTGCATAGCGTATGTCTGTTCCAGAAGGTCTTTTGCCGATTATTCGCAAAGAAAACACGTTATTTTTAGCAAGTTCTTGTATTTTTTTAAGTTCATCTATTCCTATATATCCTGTTGCTTTTCCTTTGTTGGCTTGGTGTTCTAGTTCTGCAAATACTGCTTCGTGAAGGATGAGTTCTTGTATTTTGATTTCTTTTTTCTTTATTTTATTTGTGAGTATTCCTTCGATTATAACTGAGGTGTCTAATACTAATTTTTCTACCGTTCTTTTTTCCACCATTTTAATTAAATAATTGTTTAATCCATTTAATAATCTTTTGTATTATTCCAGGCGATTCAACAATGTCTTCTTGTTCCACAGAAACCTCTGGTTTCTGGGGCTCAGAAAAGCTTTGCTTTTCTTGAGTTTCTATTTCTTCTGGGATTCTTGTTGCTTTTGATTCTGGTTCTGTTACTATTTCTGTGTGTTCTATTTCTAATTCTCCTGTTTCTATTAAATCTTGTATTTTTACAATATCATCTAGTGAATAAAAATCATAGTTTTTTCTTGATGTGAATTCTGTTTTTCCTTCTTCTCCCCACATAGTGTATACTTCTATTGGTGTTGCATATTCGTATTCTGGGTTAAGATATTCATTTACTTTTACTCTCCAAAATAGTTTTTGTGTTTGTTTTGGTTTTAGTATTGCTAGTTTTTTCTTTGTTCCTTTTATTTCCAGTTCTGCTACATCTGCGAGAATGAGTTCTTTAGTGATATAGTGATCTTTTAAATTGGTTACTTCGGCTATAACTAAATTATATGATCCAATTCCTGTTTTTTCTTTGGCTATTTTTGTTTTTATTTCTATCACTGGTTCTATTTCACCAATTATTTCTTGTATTTCTGCATTTATTTGCAATTCTTGTGGTTCTAGTCCTGCGTCTCTGCCATACCATTCGAATCGTATTGGTTTTTCTCGCGGGTCTAGTGTTTCTTTGAATTTTATATGTCCTGGATCTATTCTTCCGTATTGTCCAAAGGTTATGTCATATGGAAGCCAGCCGCGTTCTGGATAATATACTTCTGCCCAGCCATGCGGCCCCCAGTTTTCTCCTGAACCAGGTATGTTAGTATATGAAACACCAGATACAAATCTTGCAGGTATATCTGCTGCGCGTAATAATGCTATAAATAATGCAGTTATTTCATCGCATACTCCTTGTTTGTTTTGCATTACCCAGCTTGCTTTTTGTGTTGCTTTTTCTGTTTTTGTATTCAAATCATATTTTACTTGTTTGTTTACCCAGTTTGCAATTTTGCTTACTATTATATATAGGTCGTCTTCGTCTGCAACAATGCTTTTTGCTTTTGCTTTGATTTCTTCGTTTAGTGAGTCTATATATAGTGTTGGTTTTAGAAATACGTCATATCCGCGGTCTAGTTTTTTTCGTACAGGATATGTTACTTTTTCTTTGATTGGGTTGAACATGTTTTTTGTTTGTACTGTGCTTTTTAGTTCATAGCGTAAACTATTTTGTTTTGGGCTAATCCATCTGTATCTTAGCATGTCTCCTTTTTTTTCTGCTGTCGGTGTTGTTTCTATTTTAAGAACTCTTTGGTTTATGTCATTTTGTGGAAAATTGTATAGTTCGGCATAAATTTGTTCGATTTTATAGCCTGACCCTTTTTTTATTAGGTTTATATCTGAAGATAAATCTACTTTTGTTGTGATTTCTTGTGCATTTAGTATTTCTTCTTGTTCATATGCGCTTGTCAAGGACATTAGAAGTAAGAATAATAGTATAATTGTAATACCGTCTCTTTTTTTCATTCTAAAAAACCTTTG
>DAOVMP010000130.1 GCA_030630695.1 Candidatus Woesearchaeota archaeon | reverse complement strand
TTAATCTTTTTACTAAATCTTGCCGGCTATATTGACTAATATCTTCCTTAGATAATAACCGAGCAATTTCTCCACGATCCATTGTTCTTAATTGCGTTCTTAAATCATCAATCCGTCTTACCTGATCACTTCTATACCTAACTAATTTAGTTCTTTCCTCAATAAATCCGGCTAATTCTTTTCCTTTAAGATTTGCACCTTTTTTAACATCTACTTTTTTCAAAATATCTTTTTGCAATGCAGCTAAATCAGCAGAAGTTACAGGCAAACCAGTTTGCTTAGAAATATACAATGCATCGTCTAATGCTTTTAATTGAATAATTCCTAAATCTGCCTTACCAATATTGTCCGTAGCCTGACCAAACCCGTTAAGTAATTTTAATCTCTGAGTATCTGTTAACGCACCTTCTATGTTAGAATATCCTTGAATCTCATTAGCAAATCTCTGAGCAATATCTAATTCTTTTTTCAACACTTTAGGGTTTGCATTAGAAATCGCTCTTTGAATTCTTAAATTATTAGCAGAAACCTCCATGTTTAATCGAGCAATTTCCTGATTATGCATTGCTCTTTCAACCTGTCTTTCTGCATTTCTTAATTCATCTGAACTTAATACACCGCGCGCATTAAGATTTCTTGCATCATCATAATTTCGCAAAGCCCTGTTAAACCCAGTTTCAGTTGAAGTAAATTCATCTAAATTATGAGTTAATTGTTTTTGTCCTTCTTTAAATGCATCATCAATAAATCTAGTTTTTCCTGCTAATGATATTTTTAATAACTTATTTGCAGATTGTTTTGCTTTAATATATTTGTAAGGATTTTTTGCCAACAGAACTAAACTCTTCTTTTTCAACAAGTCTGCAGCAGCAGCAGTTCTTTTTGCTATATTCGCTCCTTCTGTAGCTTTAAATGCTTTCATAGAAGCTTCATAACCATTTTCCATTCTACTAAAAAATTGTAAATTCTTTTTACCCTGACCAAACCAATTCACTGGATTTGCATATTTTAATGTCGGACCAAGATCTGCAGAGAAAACAGCTCTAAATCCAGTATGTGCATCTCTTAATTTTTGGGCTTGCAATAAAATATCTGCTTGTTTATCAACTATTTCTCCACTATTAATTCCCTTTTGCAAACTTTTCATAGCTCTACTAGAACCATAACCTGTTGCAGAATGGAATAAACTTCCTGTGTAATCCGATACTTTTCCTACTGCTCTGCCACTGACAGATGCTGCACGAGCAATAAAGCCTGTGCCTGGAACTTTTGGTGTAACTTTTAACACACTTGATGCTGCACCACCTAAACCAGAAATACCTCTAGTAATAATTTTTGTTTTAGTAACTGCCTTGCTTGCACGCGATATTAGTTTACCCAGTTTAAGTAAAGTTGGCACACCGAAAGCAATAAGATCCAAAGGACCAACCATCATACCAAACTTCCTTGTCTCCTCTGCCATGAAACCTTCTCTTAAAACACCATCCTGCTCTGAATTCAATTTTCTAGCCATTCCATCATTTCCAGCAGATTTAGCATACATGATAGCATTAGAAAAATACTCCGAAGCTCTTTTACTGCCGTCAGCAGAATGAACTTCAAATCCTAAGAAACTACCAGTTCCATGTTCTCTTTCAACTCTTGCTTTTTTAGCATAATGATCTGCCCAATCCTGAGTAGTATCTTCATTTCTAGTTTCTTTAGCCATAATATGCCCTGCGCCCTGCCAGAACTTAACCAAACTAGAAACCATTCCTTGGTAAGTAAAGTCTTCCATGACTCCTTGACTTTTTAAATATTCTTGAATTGCTTGAACATCTTTTTTATCACCAATAATCGAATTTCTTTCCATTATTCTAAAAAATTCATTAGTATTAACAGTTCCAGATTCCAAAATCGCTCTTAAGGCAAATGCACCAGTAGCATCAGATTCTCTATCTGCCGAAGCCCAAGCATTAGAATCTTCACCAACTGCTTTGAAAATCGCTTCAGACGGGCCAGTAATTGCATCAAAGATTTTCCAACCTAAAGAATTTTCAGCTTTTGATTCTGCGGCTAAAATTGCAGTAGAATCTGCTTCTCCATTTAATCCTGCACGAATATCTTCTACATCTTGAATAATTATTTCATTGCTTAATTCATTAATTCTTTTTCTATCACTATCAGAAATATCTTTATTCTTATTTGCATCCATCCGTGTAGCATACACTTCTTGTTTCATTGAAGAATATTCAGAAGAACCTCTATCAACTTCATAAAACATTTTTTTATTTTCTAAATGATTTACTGCATTATCGTCTTTGTAGAACAATGTGTTTTTATCTCTATTCAAATTATGCAATTCTTGTTCTTTTGCTTTTATTTTCTTTCTGACTTCTTCTAGTTTTTTAGTTTCATGGTCGAACCATGCTTTTTTATTTGTTACCCAACCTGTGAATGCCGTAATTAAGTTTGTAGGCTGTCTAATTGCGATATTATTAATAAGCAATTTTTCAAGAGCTTCTAATCTTCTTATGTCTACCTGCGTATCTGTTATTTGATTATCTAATTCAGGAATTTTATTTCTAGCTTCATTACGTTTATTAATATTAAAAACATTTCTTTTAGCACTCATAGAACCAAAAGTTCCACTAACATGATTCAGTGCATCATCTGAAAGCAAGAACGCACTGTTTTCCATAAAGTTCTG
>DAOVMP010000131.1 GCA_030630695.1 Candidatus Woesearchaeota archaeon | reverse complement strand
AACATGCGCATTTCAGCAAAACAGTTTTTAGCCATATTAACTTCAGTTGCATTAATTGTTTTTGTTATTTCAGCTGTAATTCTCACAACAATAGTTTTTATGTTATTTCCTGATGCACCAATAATAAACAAAAGCTTGCTTGTGTTAATGGTCAGCTTGATGCTTACTTTTATAGTTATAATTATAGGTTTTTTAATTCCGCGGAGAAGAGCAATGGTAAGAGGAGACGCAGTATCAAAAGAACTCCCTTTTGCTTTAAGGCATATGGCAACAGAATTAAAATCTGGTTTGGGTTTGTATAGGACAATCCAAACAATTGCTTTAGCTGATTATGGTGCATTAAGTGAAGAATTTTCTCGAACAATAAATGAAATAGAAGAAGGAACAGATACAAAACTGGCTTTAAGGCATTTAGCTTTAAGAACCCAGTCAAAAGCTTTAAGAAATGCATTAATTCACGTAATAAGGGCTTTAAGGACCGGGGGAAACCTTTCAATTATAATGAATGATATTGCAGATGATGTTTCTTTTAATTTAAGAATGAAAATAAAAGATTTCTCCCAGAAAATGAATTTTTTTGCAACAATCTTTATTTACTTTGCAATTGTTATTCCAGTATTTATTTCAATTTTAGGGGGCATAAGAATTACTCCAATTCAATCTGGAAGCGTATTTGAATCCCTTCCATTAGACATTCCAACTTTGGCTGCATTCTTTTTGATTTTTATGCCAATGCTTTTAATTTATTTAATAATATTTATTTCAATGAGTCAACCAAAGGTGTAGTTAATGGCAAGGGTAAGATTATATCAAAAAATTGGTTTTTTGAAAAACTCAAAATTCCTGAAAAAATATGAAAAATATTTAATTGAAATAAACCTGAAAGTAGATCCATTGCTTTGGATGGCTTTGTCTTTTTTGGTTGCATTAATTATCGGTATGCTAACTTACTTTTTATTGGATTTTTTTTCTCCAATAACCGACCCGGCTTTAGTTGCAATAGGAGAACAAAATCCTCCTTTAAGCGAATCCATGCTGATAATGGTTTTTGTTTTGTTTTTTGTTGCCGTGGATTTAATGCTTGGATATCCTTATATTAAAGGAATTGGGAGGATAAATAAAATTGAACAAGAACTGCCTGAAGCACTAAAACAAATGGCTGATATTTTAAAGGCAGGAGGAACATATGAATATGCTTTAAGAGAAATAAGCCATGCAGACTTTGGACCGTTAACAGTTGAATTAGAAAATGTTTTAAGAAAATTAGAGGAAGGAGAAAACTTTGAGGATTCTTTATCAAGCTTGTCTTATAATATTGATTCTCGCTTGGTTAAAAGAAGTGTCACAATAATAATTGATTCAGTAAAAGCAGGAGCTGGATTAGCTGATATATTAGATGAAATTGCTGAAGACATTAGGGACACAAACAGAATTCACCATGAAAGAAGAAGCCAGACATTAATGCAGGTCTTATTTATGGTTACTGCAGGAGCAATAGTTACTCCCTTTATTTTTGGTTTGATTTCAACTATAGTTGATTTCTTGGTTGCATCTTCTTCTCAGATGTCAAACCTTTCAACTGAAGTCAAATTAGAAGCAACTCAAGCTAAATACATTTTATTGTACTTGCTTCAAATTTATGTTTTTATTGAAATCACTGCATCAAGTGTAATGATTTCTTTGATGAGAGAAGGAAAGAAAAACAAAAGTATTATATACTTACCAATCCTCTTATTTATCGGTTATATTGTTTACTTCCTATCAGGCATGATTTCAAGATCATTAATTTCAGGAATTGGAGGAGTATAAAAATGGATAATAAAGCTCAAACATCAATTGAAACTCTCTTAATAATTGCAGCAGCAGTAGTTATAGCCGTAGTTGTAGGAGCTTTCTTAAAAGGATTAGTAACAGGCCCAATAGCCCATAAAACAGGCGAGTTAGCAAACTAAAAAGAAAATATTTATAAACAAAAGTTGAGTTATTAAATAAACAATAAATTTTTTTAAAAAAAAAGGAGGGAAAAAATAATGGACAACAAAGCACAAGGAGCATTAGAATACCTATTGTTGATCGGTGGAGCAGTATTAATCGCTGCAGTAGTAATTGTTATCCTAACAGGATTAGCAGGAAACAATCCAGAACACGCAACTAATAGGTATCACACAGAATACAATAGATTAGCACACGCGGTTTAAAAATAATAAAATAAGTGTTTCCATGGACAGTAAAGCTCAATCAGCACTAGAATACCTCCTGCTTATTGCAGGGGTAGTTTTAGTTGCAGCAATAGTAATTATAACAATGATTAATACAATTAATACTCCAACACAGTCTTCAGAAGTATATCATAGCAAGTACAATGAACTGATTCATGTAAGTTAAAAGTGATTTTATGGATAACAAAGCGCAAGGAGCATTAGAATACCTATTGATTATAGCAGGGGCAGTAATACTTGCCGCAGTAGTTATAGTTGTTTTAGGAGACATCAGTGGCTCAACAAAAGATAAAACAAACACAACTTTAGACCACTGGCTGACACATATAAATTAAAGTGATTTTAATGGAAGAAAAAGCACAAGTTTCAATTGAATATTTATTAAGTGTGCTTTTTAGTATTGTATTAGTAATGGCTGCTGCAATTCTATTGGATACTTTAAGGGCTTT
>DAOVMP010000115.1 GCA_030630695.1 Candidatus Woesearchaeota archaeon | reverse complement strand
TTATTTAAATTTTTGCTATGTTTTTTTAGATTGACACATATGAAACATAATGTTTAAATAGTTCTTTCATAACTACATAATTTATGGCGGGAGATGATTATATTCCTGAAATTTTTGTTTTAGATAATAAGATAAGAGACAGTCATGGATATATCAATCTGCTTCAATCAAGGGCGAGGATTAAAGTAATTAATGATTTAAAGGATAGAGAAGAAATATATTCTACTCCTGCAAAAGTTTTTATTTTTGCATATACATTAGGTCACTTAGATGGTTCTGGGACTTATCCTTGTATAGATGAATTGTTACAAAAAGAGGATCTTGAAGATGGATTAATTACTGGCCTTGATATTGCAGAAAGTATTCGTTTGGCAGAAGAGGGTAAAAAATCATTTATCATGATTGTTTCTGCTCACGCTTCAAATCAAAAGCCTCCTTTTTCTGAGTTAGAATGGGATGAGTGGATTGAAAAAGGAACTATTGATTGTTATTGTACTAGAGACCCAGAGAAATTTGTTGAACACGTAGGAAAAATACTTGCCGCAGTTGAAGAAAGAAAATAATTATTTCATCTTCTTAGTAATCAAAATATCTTTTCCGCATTTTTTGCATGGAAATTTTAAAGCATCTGCTGATTTTTTCTTTCTTGTTTCTGGATTGATTAATTGAACTTTTTTTCGTTTAAAACTCATTTGATGCTCGCCAGAATATGAACAGTGTGGACAAGTGTATTGTATATTTGCTGTTAAAGTGTCTTCATATGCTCCTTTTTCCATGGTATATCCGCAAGAAGGGCATACATATTCTGTTGCTCGGATTTTAGTTTTGCCTGTTTTAGGATCTTTTGGTTTGCCCATAAGTGCTTTTTTACATTTAGGACATTTTTCTTTGTAAACCCATGCAACTGCAGAACCTTTTTCTTCTAATTTTCGTCTGGTAAAATAAATACATTCATCCATTGATTGTGGGAGTTTCAAAGTCATACTAACATCACCCATATTGATTTTTTATGACTTCGAAGCCCAAAAATTTTTAATTTTTGATGTTTTAATGCCATGATTAATTCACCTCGATTAACTAATTAATTGTTTTTGTTTTTAAACTTTTTGTTTAATCTCAGAGACCAAAGGTCAATGAGCACAGAAAAATTTTTAATTTTTTTGTGTAATTCGTTTAACCTCAATTGAAATTGCTTTGTCCATTACTCGAATATACCGCGGGCATAAAGTATAAGGATATTTATTTTTATCACAATACGAAATTATTTTTTCTTTCTCAGAATCATCTTTAAACTTAATAATAACATTTATTCCTTTGGAATCTCGATGCATAATACTAAATTCTTTCATATCTTCTTTGATTTTTCGATTAATATCAGTCCATTGCTGTAATCGAAAAAATAATTTATCTAATTCTAAATTTAATTTTTTAAGTTTTTTATCATCAAACTCTCCTGCAAAACTGCCTTCATTAAAAGCTATGCATCCGCCGTAGTGTAAATTAATGGGTTTATGTTTTCCAAAACTGCACAAACTTATGTCTCCAATCAAAGCCAATTCAGTTCCTACTGAACCAGATGCATCATTAATTAATAAACAGTTTTTATCAAAGCAAATTCGCATAATTTCCTCCATTGGCTGTTCTGAAAAATATCCATTAAGAGAATTTACTAATAATATTGAATCACCATCTGCTTTGATTCGTAAATCATCTAAATCTATCAATCCATAGTCAGTTTTAAGCTCAACAATCTCAAGCTCTGCTTTTTTAGGATAATTTCGATACGTTAGCCAGCCTCCTTGATCTTGTATTAATACTTTAGATTTTCCAATGGATTTAGCATATCTTAGAACAGAAAGTATTGCATGATCTCCTGATTCAACTAACTGAATATTGTCTTTTCCGAATAATTCATGCAGTTTTTCAGTGGCTTCCATAATTAATATAAAGCTCTGGAGCTTAATAAAGCTTATGTCTTATTACGACGAGATTGCAGAAGGATACAATGAACTGCATGGAGAAGAGCAGTTAAATAAATTAAAGCTTATTGCAAAGCATCTGAACGTGGATAAAAACACTAAATTGTTAGATGTTGGCTGCGGCACAGGTCTCAGTGCAAAAGTGTTCGATTGTGATATAACTGGAATCGATCCTTCAGAACAATTGTTAAAACAATGTCCTTTCAAAACTATTAAAGCAAATGCAGAAAATTTGCCTTTCAAAGATAATGAATTCGATGTTGTTATTGCAGTAACTTGTATTCAGAATTTCAAAGATATAAATCAAGGTTTAAGAGAAATCAAAAGGGTTGGAAAAAATAAATTTGCTTTAACAGTATTAAAAAAGTCAAATAAAAAAGATTTTATTTTAAATCAGATTAAAACTATTTTCCAGGTTCAGAAGGTTTTGAAAGACGAGAAAGATCTAATTCTTTTGTCTGGCGTTTTCTGAATATAACATGAAGTAAAGAACCTATTTCTTTTTTTTCTTCCTCTGCCAAGGGAACAGAAAAAATAAATTTGTATGGGTCATATTCACTCATTTGTATACCCTTACGGTTAAGCAAATCGCCTATTTTTACTTTGAGGTTTTCAGGGCAGTCTGGTTCGCGTATTAATCTTTCAATGCATTTTCTTAGTTTTATTGCAGGATTTTCCCGAATTATATTTCTTTTTCTTTTTTCTTCTAAGTAATTTCTTTGTGAAATTAGCTCTAATTTTGACCCGAATTCCTCGCATTCTATTTCTATTGTAAGATATTGTTTTGATTTATTTGTAATAGCCAAGGTTTCAGAGTTCATACTTGATTCTAATCTGCTAAAAGAAAAGAAATATGGCCCTATTTTTTGGTTAGCTGTTATTAGCCCTTCTCCAGCAGGATATAATTTAGATGTGTCAATACCTATCTTCACCCGCAAACTTTCCATTATAGCATCCATTTTCAGTTAGAAATATCTCTTCTTTTAAAAAATTTTGCAAGTAATATTTATATACTAGTTATATATAGAAGAAGTATGATTTTTGAAAAACTAAGTAAAGACGTGTTT
>DAOVMP010000116.1 GCA_030630695.1 Candidatus Woesearchaeota archaeon | reverse complement strand
GAACAGAAGTGGGACAATTAGCAGCATGTTTTGTACTTCCTGTAGAAGATTCGTTGGATAGTGTTTTTGACGCAATAAGATTAATGTCAAAAATACAGCAATCAGGAGGAGGAACAGGATTTAGTTTCAGTAAAATAAGACCTGCAGGAGACATAGTAAAAACAACCCGTGGAATTGCATCAGGACCATTATCTTTTATGGAAATATTTGACAAAACAACTGATGTAATAAAACAAGGAGGAAAAAGACGCGGAGCAAACATGGGAATAATGCGTTCAGATCACCCTGACATTGTATCTTTTATCAAATCAAAAAAACAAAAAGGCAGACTTCAAAATTTTAACATATCTGTAGGAATAACAGACGAATTTATGAAAGCAGCAATTGGAAACACAGAATATTGGCTAATTAATCCTCGTAATGATAAAAAAGTTAAAAAAGTAAGTGCTAAAATATTATTAGAAATGATTTCTAAAGTTGCCTGGGAAACAGGAGATCCAGGAATAGTATTTCTTGATGAAGTCAACAGGCGTAATACCTTGCCTAAATTAGGGAAAATTGAAAGCACAAACCCCTGTGGTGAACAACCATTACTGCCTTATGAAAGCTGTAACCTTGGCTCTATTAATTTAGTTAAGATGATTGAAAAAGGGCGATTGAATTGGGAAAAACTTAAAAAAACTGTTCGAACTGCAGTACACTTTTTAGATAATATAATCGAAGTAAATAAATATCCTTCTTCAAAAATAGAAGAAGCAACTAAATCAAATCGAAAAATCGGTTTAGGAATAATGGGTTTTGCAGATACCATTGCTCTTTTAGGAATACCTTATAATTCTGAAAAAGCAGTTCAGTTTACAGAGAAATTAATGAAATTCATAACTGAAAATGCCCGTAAAAAATCAGAAGAGCTGGGAAAAGAACGTGGAAATTTTATAAATTTTGAAAAAAGCATTTTTAATAAGAAATTTAAGAATATGCGAAATGCAACAGTAACAACTATTGCACCTACCGGCAGTATAAGTCTTATTGCAGACTGTTCTTCAGGAATAGAACCATTATTTGCAGTCTCTTATGTCCGAAAAGTTCTTGATGGAACACGAATTCTTGAATTAAGCAAAACATTTGAAGAAGTTTCCCGAAAAAAAGGATTTTATTCTAAAAAATTAATGCTGCAAGTTGCAAAAGAAGGAAATGTCTCTAAAAACAAAAAAATACCTTTTGATGTTCGTAAAGTATTTGTAACTTCTCTTGAGATAAAACCAGAATGGCATGTTAAAATACAAGCAGCATTTCAAAAATATGTTGATAATGCTGTGAGCAAAACAGTTAATTTACCAAATGATGCTACGCCTGTGGATATTGAGAAAATATATTTACTTGCGCATAAATTAAAATGCAAAGGAACAACTGTTTACCGTTATGGAAGCAAAGATAAACAGGTTTTATATGTTGGCTGTCCTAATGATATTTGTTAAATTTTGAGGTGATTAAATGGCAAGAGTTAAGAAACGAGCACGCAAAATTTCTCGTAAAAAAGTTAAAGCACGAAAAGTTAAAAAGAAAAAAGCGCCGTGCAAACCATGTTCTATTAAAGTAAAAATAAAAAAATGTCGCAAATGTAAGGTTCCGTTATCTGGGCGGTTTCATAAGTACATAGTTAGACCTTTATTCGGTGTAAAACCATCTAAAAAAAAGAAGGGACATTGTAATAAGTGTGATTAAATTAAATGTATTACATATTGGTCGAAAATTAAGAATAAGTTTCAGATTCTGATTGGGGTTCGCCACATTTGCTATACGGGGCATCAAAATCTCCGGGAAAATGTCTTTTTGGATTACGATTACGTGCCGCGTTCACTATATCTTCCTTTGCTTGGATATTTTTTGTTCGCCGCAATCTTCCTGTAGTTATAATTTCATCTAAATCTTTGTTAATCATATCTATAAGAATATTCTTTAATATAAATATCTTTCTATTATTCCTCTTCTTCTTTTTTATGTTTGTGAGGATGTTCTTTAGGTTCTTCTACATATTCTTCGTGAGTATATTTATCTATTTTAGTTTTTTCTTTTATTTCTTCATGATGAGAATGAGAATGTTTTTTCTCTTCAATATCTTCTAGTAAATCCTTTATTTCTTCTTTGTCTTTTTTTTCTTGTTTTTCTTTTGTCATGCAATTTAGAATTAAATGTGAGTATTTAAATGTTGTGTTAATAAAAATAAAATAGAAAAAATAGACTATCTAATGTTAAACCAAAGGTTTAACAAAGATAATTTTTGCTGTTATATATCAAAACCACAAAAATTATCTAATCTTAACTGTAACTTTTAACTGCTTAATCATAGATTTGCATCTATTTCTTAGAGTTGTTTCTGTAATTCCAGAAATCTCTGCGATTTTCTTTTGGGTTCTTTTTTCTCCTAGTGTTAAACCTGCAATGTATAATGTAGATGCAGCCACGCTCACTGGAGATAATCCAGACATTAAGCCTTGTTTTTTAATAGTTCCAATGAATGTAATTGCCTTGGTTTGTACTTTTGCAGATAATTTTAAATCGCTTGCAAATCTTGCTATAAAATCAACAGGATCTGTAGGAACGATTTTTATATTTAACTCTCTTAACATCATCTTATATGTTTTTGCTAAGATTTTAACTTCAATATTAGAAGCTTCTGCAAATTCTTTTAAAGATCTAGCAATTCCGTGTATTTTACAAGCAATGTAAATCGCTCCAACAACTAAGTTTTCAATAGATCTCTTTAATGTCAGACCTTGCTCAGCTGCATTTCTATAAATTCCAGCTGCTTCTTTTTCAACTCTTGCAGGAATGTTTAACTGGCCTGCAACAACTTTTAAGTTTGTTAGTGCAGTATTAAGATTTTGCTGTAAAGAGCTAGAAGTCCAAGCATTTTTCTTTTTAATTCTTCTAATTAATTTCTTTGTTTTAGTATTTAATTTGGATAGGTCTTGTCTATTACCAATAGCAGTACCTAAATTGTCTGCAATTCTAGGATCAAAAGGGGCTCCTGTTCTG
>DAOVMP010000056.1 GCA_030630695.1 Candidatus Woesearchaeota archaeon | reverse complement strand
TTTAGGAGTTAGATTAGGAAAGGTTTTAGCAATTCAAGAATCTAATTTCCACTATGGTCCAGTATACCGAACAATGGAAATGGCAATAGGTGAAGGAATGGACGATGAAAAAATGTCCCAAGCAGCTCCAATCCAACCAGAGCAACTAAATATTAGAGCAAGTGTAAGTGTTTCTTACAAAATCGCTTAAACAATTTATTTTTTTTCTTTTATATTATTTTTCTATGAGCAATAACGTGTTAGAGTTATATATACCTCTCTAGATAGCGTTATTGCTCTTTTCAATAACCTAAATCTTTTTATAGGAACTTGATTTCTTTCGTGTTATGTCATTAGAACAAAAAGGATTATTTCAGGATTTTGTTCCAAGAGAGACTGAAGAGCGAACTTTCTCAAGAATGGTTTATGGTGTTGATGTTTACATGTCTGAAGCATATGCTGAAAAAGAAGGTGAAAAAGTAGATCTTAAGAGACAATGTCCTTTTAACCGTAATTTTTTTTATTGCAGCAGATATTTTGAAGTGGTTTTAAAAGAAGATTCGAATATTGAACAATCGTTTAGTTCTATTAGAGAAATAAATGATGATTTAGAATTTTTTGGGATTCGGTTTGGTTTTTTGAACATAGGCAGATGTCTTAAACTAGATGGTGAAGAGTATCATTATGTTATGGCGCCGTTAACTGATGATGAAATCAGAGATTTCGGTGACAGAGCGGCAGTTCCTTTGGATATAGCTGATCTAACACGCCTATTAGTAGTATAAGAATTAAAAACACAAAATTTATAAATATACTTTTATTATTTCATTGTTAGTGTGGGGGATAAACATGGTTATATCAATTGATGATTTTATGAAAACTGCTACAAGTGCTCAGAAAAAAGTATTATTTAATTTGATTGAAACTGGGGAAAAAGAAAAGGAATTATCAGAAGAGATAAATAGAATCACAGGAGCTATATCTAGAGGGGTTTATTCTTCAGATGGTGTTGGTCTGACTGTTTGCGAAGATGCAGATGATGCACGTGTTATTTCTTCAGGATCAAGAGAAAAATTAGAAACCGCCAGGGAAAAAATGAAAACATATATGAAAAAGGCTGTTAAACTTGGAATGAGGGATCTGGGAGTAATTCAAAGGAATTATGAACATTATGTTGGAGAACCAATCCCTGTAAAGTAATTTTTTTCCCTTTTTAAAAACACAAAATTTATAAATACATTCTATAATAGTAAGATATAAAGAGGTGAAGTAATGCAAAATAAGCTTTTGCTTGTTATAGTAATAGTAAGTATAATTTTCACAACTATTTTAGCAACCGTTGTATGTGCTAGAGTTCTAACACCTCAGGTAGTATATGGAATCCCTAATACTACAGTAGGTCAGAGATTAATCTATTTTAATCAAGAGCATGAAGGTTTAGGCACAGAATATACCTGGCCTTTAGGTACGTATGGTAGAAAAGGTGCAACTTCTGGTGTTGGTTCTTATGGTAATTTTGGTGCAAAAGGAGCAACTTCTGTTTCTTCTAATTTAGCTTGGAATTCTTACATAAGAAGAGGTAGAGATCCTACTAAGATTAGTAATACTGATCCTAGAATGAGAGGTTATTCAATTAGAGATGTTGTTGTTGATTTAGAACCAGTGGATGTAGATTGGATTTTTCAAAATAATATAATCACAAGATCAAAAGGAATTGCAAGGATTATCAGTGATTATGATGATGTCAAAGGTTATGATCCTGCAAGAACAAGAATTTATTTAAGAGTTAGAGACTTGCCGCCGTTAGATAATGAAAATATATATCAAGTGTGGTTAGTTGATTTGGATACTGGTTATCCTTTGTCAGTTGGTATGATTAATCCTCCAATGGTTGGTATTGCAGAATTAAGTATTGATATTCCAATGTCTGCTTTTATTTATGACACTTTGGTTATTACTGTTGAACCTTTCCCAGATAGTGATTTGCATCCTGGCAAACCAGTAATGGCTGGAGATATTCCTCAAACAAGAACAATGGCAAGAGATGTTTCTCATTTGCCTTTTAGAACACAATGGCTAGACTAAAATTAGTACTAATACCTGTAATTTGCATTTTATTAGTTGGTTTTGTTTTAGCTGAAAGTCTTTTTGAGAGAAGCACTCCTTCGATTTTTAATAAGGATTCTCCAAGTTTGCAACAGCCGGTTAAATACGGACAGTACAGATCTACTCATTATGACCCAAGGGTTATTAATTATTACAGATTAAATGAATTTGTTTATTTAAATCCCATTGAAGAACCAATGTTTGAAAGAGGCATGCATCCTTTTTATCCAAGAGGAACTGTAAGAGTTATTTCTTCTAGAAGTCCTTTATTGCCTAAAGGACAGATTCAGATTAAGGTTAAAGACTTGGGTTCTAGTTCTAGAACTGGATTGGCTTATGAAGGATGGCTGTATGATGAAGGATCAGGTTATGCGTTAAGTGTTGGTGTTTTTAGAACTGTTGGTTTTGGAACCGGCGCATTAGACTGGAGAACTGAACAATATATTGATCATTATGATTATTTCTTTATTACTGAAGAACCATATCCTGATTATGATCCTAGACCAGGCCCTGTTTTATTACAAGGAAGGATTCCTAAGAGGGATTATTTCTATGAGAGAGAGTTTGCTCCTGTGAAAAAAACATTTGGATACACCTTGACTTAAAATGGATTCAAAATATTTGGCTTTGGCTTTGTTTGCGGGTATTTTTTTGTTTGTTTTTGTAGTTGATAATACTTCTACTGGTGAATTTGTTAGAGAAATCCGTTTTAAAGATACTGTTGATATGCGTTCTGTTGATTATTCTTTAACAGGTAGTTGTTATGCTAAGTATTTAATCGAGCCAAGAACTCAATTTCCTTTGTTTCACATATATTATTACTGCGAAAACTTACCTTATACTAAAGGTAATGATATGTATCATGTTTGGTTAATCAATACACAAATCGATGAGTATTTGGATTTAGGAGGTTTTAAAATCCTGCCTCAGGGTATTGGACAGTTAGATTTCACAAGCACTAATATAGATGTACGATTTGATAAAATTATGATGACTTTAGAACATTATCCTGATGAAAGTGTTAATCCGTCTAAACCTTTAATGATTGTTGAGGTTTAATCAATACTACCACTTGGAAGTTTTCCTTTGAATTTTTTCTGTTCCTGAAAATAATGTTTTCTGCAAAGGTAACTCCACCCTCTTTTTTTATATTTTCCAGATAATAAACTTGGATAAACTTCTCTATATGCTTTATTTTTACAAGTTCCGTGATAGTCGCAATGAGGTTTTTTTCTCATTTTAGTATTTCAAGCATTTCTTTTGTTGAATAAATTTTAATTATGTTTTGTTCTTTTAATTTTTTGTCATTTGACCAGATTGGTATTTCTAATTTTAATGCTAAGGCAAAATAAGGAATATCTTTTTCATCAGGACAAATTTTTTCGGCTTTATTTAAAAAATTAGAAAATTTTTCTCCAGATATTTTATGAATGATTTTTTTTAAACAATGTAATATCCTTATATAATCCTCTCTAGATCTATTAGTTTTCTTTAATATCAAGTTTTCGTACTTCATAAATTCTTCAATAAAAAAATCTGGAACATAAAGTGTTAAATCTTCTTTAAATAATAAGTTCGCTGTCAAACTATTTTTGATAAGAGAAGAAAATAAAATATTGGCATCAATAATTACTTCCATTTATTTTCTTTTTCTGGATAATAATCGCTTTGATAATTTTTGGCTCATTTCTTTTCCTAATTTTAATGCGTCCTTCTCTGTTAATTCACTATCCTTTGTAAACTCTTTAAATTGTTGCAACATCCCTATTTTATTTTGAATAGCTTCCCTGGCTACCGCACTCCAATTAATAATTGGAAAACTATCCATTTCATGCTTTAGATTCTCCGAAACAGATAATGTTATACTTACCATCTTTTACCTCCAGTGTTTTACGTTTATTATGTATAATACGTTTAAATATTTAAAGTTTTCGGTTTTTTTAATGATTGTTGAGGTTTAGACTAATTTCTCTTTTAATTTAGGTAATAGAATTTTCAGGTCTGGTGATAGGGGGTATTTTTCTAGTTTATTAATAGGTAAGTAATCAAATTTACTAAATATTTCTGGTTCTTTTACTTTTGGTTTTCCCGAAACTATTTTTGTCAAGAATTTATGTGCTATTGCTAATTTACCTTTTGGCGTTGTGAATTCTGCTTTTCCAAAATATGTAAGTTCTTCTACTTTTATATCGTTTCCTAGTTCTTCATGAAGTTCTCTTCTTGCAGTTCGGTTAAGATCTTCAAGAACACATTGTTTTGGATTAAAGCATTCTTCTTGTTTTACTTTTCCCCCAGGAGTTTCATAATGATTATGATCTTTTCGATATAGTAAAAGAACTTCTTTTTTATCATTGACAACTAAGCATCCTGATAATATGATTCTTTCTTTTTCATATGCTTCTGTCACTTCTTGCTCCCATAATCAACATACAATTCTTTTTCTTTTAATTGTTTAATAACACTCATTGCTGCTGTGCAGCCGTTTCCTACTGCTGTTGCTACTTGTGATACTCCGCCAGTGCATATTCCTGCTGCGTAAATTCCTGGAACATTTGTTTTCCCGTTTTTATCAACAACAATAATATTTCCTTTTAATTCAATTCCAAACTTTTTTGCAAAATCCGCAGCTCCTGCCGACCCAATTGCCATGTAGACTCCGTCAAATATTAAATCTC
>DAOVMP010000104.1 GCA_030630695.1 Candidatus Woesearchaeota archaeon | reverse complement strand
GCAAGAGCCTATAGTAGAAAAAAAAGCAAAAATTTTGGAATTATTTGCGCAAGCATTAGAAGCGTTTATTGAAAAAGATAATAAAGTAGAAACTTTTATAAATGACAATCAAGAAGATATTAATGAATTTTTATCAATAGATTTACAAAAATTAATATATGAGATGAAGGACTTGGAAAACAGCAATGGATGCGATTGGTATGAATCCTGCCCAGAAGATTGGACTAACAAGCCAAATCCTGATACTGGAAAACTTTCAGGCAGAGTAAAAGGAAAAGAGCAATTATGGTGCTGTCCTCCTGCTAATAAATTATCTAACAATTCTTTATTCCCAACCCCAGATTATACTGATATAAAATACGAACAGGAAAAAGAGGAAAATGATGTTGAAAAAAATAAAGAATATTTATATAACGCGCTTGAACGAGTGCTCATGGCTGAAAATATGATACAAGATTGTTCTATTAATACCGGCGACTTAACGGGTTTTAATGATTTTCATGAATACACAGCGCATCAACTTTTTGAAATAGAAATCGCTCATTGGAAAGAGGAAGAAAAAGATATCTTACCAACTTTGGAAAATTCTGACCCGTCTAGTTTGTATTGCTCGGACAAATACGGTCCTGCAGTAATCTTAGTCAGAGAAGGAGGGTATTCCGAGGAAATACCTATTGGAGAGACAATAGATATGGCAGAGGATTTGGCGTATAAAATCTTATTTCATATCACGAATATCTATGACAAGGGGGTTTCTGCTACAGATAATTCATTCTGGGCAGTAGATGCCGCGCGACATCAAATAGACGAAGCAGAAGAGGAAATAATTGACGCAATTGGTCAGTAATTATCATTCATTATTGATTAATTATTATTTATCAATGAAAAAAAGCTTTATTATCACAATTAGTTTGGGTATTCTGATTTTAACAGGGGTTTTTGGAGTTGGAATAGAAAATGTTTTTGCCACAGTCTGCAATCAAACAGTTGAAGTAGAAGACAAAAACGAAAGTTTTATTTATATAGAAGGTGTTACAATAGCGGCAAGACCTAATATGGGTATAATAATAAAATGCACAACAAATATTTTAGGCGAATGCGTGTTAGAAGGATTACTTGAACACACTAGTTATACTATAATCGTAGAGCAAAACAGCATTCCTGCTGAATATGAATGCGAATACATAAGCGCAGACTGCGAAACTGAAATAATTGCGTGCGTGTCCAAACAAACATTTGAATTAAAAAAAATTGGGGTTCCAGAACCCGCGCCAGCGCCGGTATTCCAAGCCGATAATTTAGTTGATTTAACAAGTGAGGGTAGTGACAGAAATAATGATTGCGTAAATGATTGTCCAAAAGTTCCTTGTAAATCTAGTTGCAAAAGTGCGGGAGATTGTAACTGTAGAACTGTCGGCGAGGGTGAAGGCGCTACCACAGTATGCGACCCTAACTATAAATGTAGCGGTTGCAGTGGTCCTAACCCCTGTCCAAAAAATAAAATCAACTCTGTTTTTAATAGTTTAGACGACCATTATAAAAATGTTGAAGATGATTATAATAAAATTTTAAATTCTCTTGAGCAAATACGGGATATTGACGCTCCGAGCATCAAAGATTCCTACAAAAAAATCAATTCAATCATACCTATAAATTTAACCACAACAGATAAACTAAAGCCAGAACCAACACCAGAACCACAACAACAATGTGATTGGTATAAATCCTGCCCACAAGATTGGGCGGAAACAGAGACAACTGGCTTTACTCCAGCGCCCCCAGATACCGCAGACGATATACTTCTTGGACAAGTGTGGACCATAAATCACGCTGGTCACGGCGCTAAATGCTGTGATGAAAATCAAGAAAATTGTAAACCCATAGGCAGAAACGAAGGCGGCACAAAATGTTGTAAACAATTTTATAGCGACTCTGTTGACCATGAGATTATTTACACCGGAGGAGGAAATGTCTATTATATGCAATATAATTGTTTAGATCGTCTATACAAATGGTGTTGCGCGCCAAAAAATTCCTCTATCGCGCTAAAAGGATACTATGTTGACCAGAAAAATCAGGAAATTTTTGATAAACTTAATTATTGCAGAAGTAAGATGAATCTGTGCTTTAGCCGGCTTCATGAATATGAAGTAATAGAAAAAGAGGAGGTTGTTCGGGAAATTTTAATTCCCTGCCAAATAGGAAAATATGAATATCTTACTGGCGCTGAAAATTGTTATGGCTTTGACATGGAACATTTAGATAGAGCTGAAAATCTGCTCTGCTACCACCATATGGGAGAAATATCTCTTGATGAAATCGCTGAAGAAGAGCCAGAGCCAGAAGAACCAGAAGAAGCAGATGTAATTCTAGGACAAATATGGCTTGACATCCACAAATATACATATATGACATTTTGTCGAGATAAAAACAAAGAAAATCCTTCAAACTTAGGATATGTTGATGTTCCTAATAAATGCTGTAAAAAACACTATGAAAATTCTACTGAGACAAAACTTATTGAGACTATACGCCAACCCGATGCCAATCATTATTGGGAAAAGTATGATTGTTTAGGCTATTGAATAGGTTAATCCCGCCTTGGCCTCCTCCTCCGCTAAAGCTATGGCGGACAAGAAGGCTACGGCGGGCAAAGCAATAATCAATAATTAATTATAAATAATATATGTCCATGAATAAACACAAAATATTATCTGTAGGGTTTCTGGGAATTTTCGCAATGTTTCTATTGTTTAATTTTCTATTTTTGGATTTTTGCTCTGCCCGCGAGCTGGAAATCACTTATCCAAACATAGGCGTCACGCCCCCTACTGAAACAACCACAATGCTCCCAGATTATATCAAATATATTTTTAAGTTTTCTTTGATGCTTGCCGGTATAATCGCTTTCGGAGCGCTTGTTTATGGGGGATTCCGTTATATGACATCAGTCGGCAGTCCTGACGCGATAGGCGACGCTAAAAAGCAAATACTTGCTTCTCTTGTTGGTTTAACCATTTTATTATGCTCATGGCTTATTTTGAACACTATAAACCCGCAATTATTAAAATTTGATTTGGAAAAAATATCTGGCGGGCAAGTAGGAGTTATTCTTTATAAACAAGGAGGATGCCCTGGAGGCGCCAGCCCAAACGGAGAACCAGG
>DAOVMP010000139.1 GCA_030630695.1 Candidatus Woesearchaeota archaeon | reverse complement strand
TTATGCAAAAATCTGGAGAAACGAAGGAAACATAGGCAAAAGAGGGCGATTAAGTCGAGTTATCTACATGACCAATATCGGCACTATACCTGACGAGAGTTTTATTTTAGTTAAAATCGGCGAACAAGTTATTGGAAAACTAGATGAATCCTTTTTAGAACGAATGAAACCAGGAGATGTATTTGTTTTAGGCGGAAATACTTACAGATTTAAGTTTGCCCGCGGACAAACAATGCAGGTTGCAGCAAGCACTAATCGCCCGCCAACAGTTCCATCATGGGTTTCTGAAATGCTACCACTAAGTTTTGATTTGGCATTAGAAATTGGCAAATTACGACGTTTAGTATTTGGAAAATTCAATGCTGACAGAACTAAAAACGAAATAATGAATTTTTTACACGAATATCTTTATGTTGATGATAAGGCCGGGGCGGCCGTTTATAATTATTTTAAAGAACAATACGATTATGTAAATAAAATACCAAATGATAAACTGATTTTAGTTGAATATTATAATGATGATCGAGAGAAAAAAATAATCTTTCATACTTTATTTGGGCGTAGGGTAAATGATTGTTTATCGCGCGGAATTGCATATGTTATATCCCGCAATGAACATAAAACTGTTGAAATAGGAATAAATGACAATGGATTTTATATTTCAGGCGATAAAAAAATTAATTGCATGAAAGCGTTTAAGTTATTGAAGTCAAGTAAACTAGATTTATTAATGCGAATGGCAATAGATAAATCAGAAGTTTTTCGCAGGCGTTTTAGACACTGTGCAACACGTTCTCTTATGATATTACGTAATTATATGGGGCATCGTAAAAGAGTTGGCAGGCAACAAGTCAGTTCAATGATACTAATGACTGCTTTGAAAAGAATAAGTGATGAGTTTTCGATCTTAAAAGAGACTAGACGTGAAGTTTTATCTGATTTAATGGATATTGAAAATACTAAAAAGGTCTTGAAAGGAATAGAAGAAGGAAAGATCAAGGTAGTTGAAATAGATACAAGAGTTCCATCACCATTTGCATTTAACATCGCATTACAAGGCTATTTTGACATCATGAAAGTAGAAGATAAGCATGAATTTCTTCGAAGAATGCATGAGTTGGTTAGAGTTAAAATTGGGTTGAAAAAAGCATAGGCGACAATAACTATATAATTGTTAAAATTCCATTCTTTAATTTGGTTCTATTATTATTTTGTGCTTTTCAGGATGTATAAAAGCTTCTCTGCCTTCTTTTAGGTTTAAGTAATCTGCTATCTTCTTAGGTATTCTTACTGCCAAGGAATTTCCTGATTTTGCAATTTTAGTCATTTTTCCCATTCCCCAGATGCCTTTTTCTTTTGCTTTCTTTTCTATAGCTATTGTTGTTTTTTCATCTGTAAAAGATTCGCCGCACTTAGTGCATATTTGCGCAGGAAATTTTCCTAAATTTACACCAAACATAGTCTCCTGTATTTTTCCTTTTTTTAATTCTCCTTTTTCACATATTGGACATATTTGTTTTTTATTTTTCATTTTTTACCACCTTGGCTTAACAGTAATTATAAAGACCTGATTTTTTTGCTTTTTGTAAACTATTGTGAAGTATTTATAATCAGATATTATCTTGTTAGGTTTTTGTATATGTTTGCTTCCGCGGGTAATTGCTTCTTTTACTTCTTTAACAGTCACTCCTCTTTCAACCATTCGTTCTCTTGCATGCTTGCCAAATAAAATATCCAATGTATCACCCGTATATACTTGTAAGCACAATAAGTATTTAAACCTTGCGGTTTTGTGATAATCTTAAACATGGAATAAAGTAAGCTTTAAAAAGAATGTTCTGCTATTATAGTGTATGAATTATGAAATATTCACACCAAGACAGCAGGATGAAATCAAAAAAATGACTCCGATGCTTGGAGAAGAAGGAGCAGTATTTGTTCAGTTGTTAAATACATATGAATTCTGGCAAAAAGAAATCAGAAAACAAATAAGTGAAAAAAGAGAAAACAAAACAGATATTATATTCTATGCACGAGTATACAGAGAATACATAGATTTAATGATAGAAAGAGATCCAAGAGGACATAAAAATATACAGTCTATTCATGATGCCTGCAATGGACTTGAAAGAAGAGTGATTCAATTAAAAAAAGAGCTTATAAACTCAATAATTGGAATTTCAGTAAACGGAATGAGACATCTAATGAAAGAATTTAATAAAACTAATAAAAATTATTTATTAGAATCATGAACAACAATATCAATAATTCTTTGGAACTGTTCTATAATTTCATCATCACTGATATTGGCTAAATATTTTTTTAATGTTTCAATCAAATCACGAGATTTTTCATTAACCTCTTGCCTGAATTCATTTTTCCCGTCTTCTGTTAATTTATTGCATACAATTTGATATTTTTTCTCAAATGGAAGACTTATATCAAGATCGGGAAGATATTCTAACATACATTTATCAGCGATTTCCTCTAAAGCTTTAATTGCCTGATAAGGAACAGCATTAATCTTCATTTCCCATTCTTTTTCTTTTAATTCTAGTGCTTTTTTAGCTTCTTGTTTCAGGGCATC
>DAOVMP010000064.1 GCA_030630695.1 Candidatus Woesearchaeota archaeon | reverse complement strand
TAGATTTTTTAGGTTTATTGGCAGGAGCTGCAACACTCGTTGCAACATTTTCTTTAGGTCCTATTGATTTTGGCAGATCTGTTTACAATCAAATTATAGGAGATACACCAGTCTTGAAAAGACACTTAACAAATTATGCGAGAAAAGGAATAATTAGAGAAAATCCTAATTTAAAAAAAGCAGGAATTGAACTGAAATTATCTAATAAATTAAATGCGCCTATTCGCAGCGATGGAACGGTTGATCCATTACAAGCTTCAATAGAAAATCTATGGGATGCTAGTGAAGATTATGCTTCTAGTTGGTATCAAAGATGGGTTTGGCCTGATCTATACAAATAATTTTTTAAATTATTATTCTTTTAACCAATTGTATTGCTAATAAAAAGAACAAATCCAACTTACTCTTAATCCCCTACCTTTCTCTCCAGGAATACTTTGTTGGTCCGCATTTGTTAATACAATTATTCATTGTCATGATTCCTTGATATCTTAGTCCTTGTCCGCCGTATGGTGATGTTTCTATTCCTGATGTGCGTTCGCCGGTTATGCATCTGCAGTATCCTAGTGTTGCTGGTTGTGTTGTTGATTTTAAACTATATGGTGAACCTGTTTGTGTTACTCCGCGTCTAGGTGTGAATGTTAGTTCAAATGGCTCGCCCATTTCTGTTCCTGACCAGCTTCCTGTTACAGTTCCGCGATTAAGAGATACAATTCCGTTAAATTGTCCATTAAATGGTCCTCGTTGTATTCTGCTTCCCATGCGCATTTCGCCTGTTCCTTTCATTGTTCCTATGATTTTTCCGCCTTCTCCGCCATGGTATATTCCGGATATTTGTCCAGAGTATGTTGACGTTGCTGAACCTTGTGCATATCTGCCGTTTAATTGTCCTGAGACTGTTCCTCCGTTTTCAGGAAATTTTATGTGTATATTGCCTGTTCCTGATCCGCCGCTAAATGTTCCAGAGGCAGATACCGTATTTCCTTTGTGTATTGATTGTCCTGTTGTTGCTAAGCCATCGCCTATTACGAAAAATAGAGTCATTACACCTATTAATGCAATTATTACAAATAAAACAAGTTTTGAATCATTTTTTTCAGTCATGTTCTATCACCTTTATCATAGCTGTTGGGCTTTGTGCTATATTGCCATATACCGGACTTACAATAAAGTAAACAACTCCGTAGTTTTTTAATGCTTGCCTGGCAATAAACTCATCATAATTATATCCGCGTGCAAATTGAACATATCCATTTGCGTAATTTAATGAAACTGTTTCGCAGTTTAACATATCTGGAAAACTTTTTGGAAAAGAACATAGTTTAACTTCTAAATCTTTTCTAGGATCAACATTATATGGTCCAAATTTGCCTGAAAAGGTTTTCATATCATCATAATATATTGGTATGAATGATGAAAACATAGGTCCATAAAGAGGAATTTTGTTAACATAGAGTATTTTTTGTGCAGGTTCTAAAGAGCTTTTCATTACCGCGCCTTCAGTAGTCAGTGGTAGTGTTAAAGTTGGCTGTTCAAATGCCTGTCCTGTGGAATAAGCAGGCATATTAAACATGCTGAACTCTTCTATTGGAATTAATATAAAGTCTCCTGTGCTTACCATGTATAATCCTGCAACAAGAACTACAAATCCCATGATTGAAAATAAAGCAAACAAACGCATTATATGTTTCATGTTAACCTCTTTTTTACTGCTTTAACCATCAATAACCGTGTATATTGTATTAAAGGCAAAATTATTACTATTATTGCAACTAATGCTATATAAAAATTTCGAATAAAAAGCGTATATACTAATGATATTGATAAGGCATAAACAATCAAACTAAGAAGATATGAAGGGACTATTTGCCTGAATTTCTTAACTCCTAATACAAAAGATGTTCGAATTATTTTTGTTTTGCTTGGCAAACAATATGAAATAGCTCCAAAATAAGCTACAATCAAAACAAGACCGAACATTAAAAATGCAAGTTTTGTATTGTTTGCAGATTCTGTTAAGAATAGTAAATAATTTAGATATCCTATTATCATTATGCATATTATTCCTAAAACATACCAAAACACGCTTAGTATTATGAATTTCAAAGCAAATTCTTTTACTGTAATTTTGTTTCCTGATATTATGTGTGTTTGATACCAGTTTATTCCTTTGAAAATAATCCATATAAGAACAATTCCGCCAAAAAACAGCCAAATTAGTTTTGTAACCTCTTTGTATTGTTCAATAACTTGTGAGTTTTGCATCACTTCTGTTCCGATATTACCGGCCAGGTCTCCAAACATGCTCATTAGGTTTTCTGCTATTTGTGTTAGTTGAATAACTACATAAGTCCCAAGCTGGATGAACAGATAATAAAATATCAAATCAGAAATAACAATTACAGGTAATTGATTCTTGTTTTTCCAAAATATTTGCCAGGTTTGTTTTAAGTGTTTCATTTTTGCCTCTGGTGAAAATGAAGCTCGAAAAGTTTTGCTTTTTGTTGTCCTAAAAAATCACTTGGTGATTTTTGGGACACAAAAAACTTCCTTGAAGTTTTTGAGTGTTTCATTTTTAGTGTGCGCCTCCTGATATGCCTGGTTCTGGACCAGGGGAAATTAATTCTTCAAGATATTCTGTGTCAATATAAAATATAGGTATATCTCTTGTTTCTTTAACCCGTAATTTGTCTGTGTCTGGGCGTATGTCTAGGATTTCAAGTGTTCTTCCTCGTGTGTCAGTCCATTTGTCTTTGTATCTTAGTTCTTGAACACCTGTAAGTACGATTTCATTAAGTAAAACATCTATTACTATATCTTTTTGAGGTCCGCTTAATATTTTAATTTTTGCTTTTCTTGTTTTTGTGTCAATGTCAATCCAAAGACTAATAGTTCTGAATTTTATTTTGTTTAATTCTCCGCTTGTGAAGATATAAACACGATTAGGTTGAACTATTGTTGGTTCAAATTGTGTCTGCGAAAACAATTCTGTTTCTGTTATTCCGTATACTTTTTCAATATCTGAAACAGTCAGGTCTTTAATTTGTTGGTTTTTTTCTTTTATAACTGCAGTCCATGTTTCTCCGTCCAGCGACATAAATACTTTTGATAAATCTGCAGAAACATGGGTATATTTGGGCATGGGATTTAGGTTTGGTAAAGAAGGCAGGTTTGCTATTTCTTCTGGTGTTAAATCGCGTATAACAGTTGGTTCTGGTGCAGAAGGCAAGTCTGCTATTTCTTCTGGTGTTAATTCGCGCACAAATAGTTCTTTGCCTAGATTTTCTAATGTTGTGTTCATTACTTTAAACGTTACTTCTTTTATTTGTTTTTGTCCGTCTGGGCTGTATGTTATTTGTTCTGTTGTTTCGCCGAATTTGTTTGCATCGTAGAGTGTGAAAATGATTCTCCAGTCTGCTGGATCTCCGCTGTCCCATGGTGATTTTATATTTGGATTGCTTACAGGTATGTATATTTGTACTGTTTCTCCTGGTTCTGGGATTTTTTCTATTTCTAATGTTATTTTGTACACTCCGCCTGCAGGAACAGATAATTCTCCTTCTTGATTTGGCTGTGCAGGAAGGATTACATCTCCTTTGTAAAATGTATTTCTTGTTTTACTGCGAACATGATATATCGCTATTTCATCTGATGTCATTTCTACTATTGCAGAGGTAGAAGTAAACTCTTTTAATTTAGTAGTATCGTCTTTTGATGTAGTAGTAACTTCTTTTAATAATGAATATTCTGGTATATACTCGCTTGCTTCTACTGTTTTCTTTACACCGTCTTTTTCCATTATTGCAATCAGTGTTTCGCCAGGTTTTTGTTTAAGGAATTTTTCCATATCCCATGTGGCAGGGTCTATCACGATTTCATCTGTATAATCTCCGTGTGATTGAAATACATGAACAGCAGAATCGCCGTCTTCTGGTGTTATTTCATAAACTTTATTTTTTGCATGATTAATGATTTTGTAATAAAGGAATTTTTTAGCTTCTTGTTGTTCTGATGGATTGTCTGGTATGCTTTGCTTGACTCGTGCATCAAATGTAAAGTCTTGGTTTCTACAGAATACTTTTGTTTTTTTAGTTGGATGTATACTGCCTTCATAATTTGGACTTATTTTTTTGATTGATATTCCGCCTTCTTGTTTTCCAAATTGGCATCTGAATGCTACTGTAAATGGATCAAATGAGCAGAATCCAAATGCAGGAGACCCTCCTTGTCCGATATAGCGGGTTGTTAATGAATCTGAATTGCTTCTTTTTTCATTTGTTTTAGGGTCTATCCATTCGTAATATATTATTGCTGTGTCATAGCGGTATTTTGAGCCAGATGTTCCTGCTTGTATTGGCCATATGAATTTTTTATTAAACATATCTCCGCGGTTCATTGGTCCGTGTTCTACTGTGATTTGTTTTTTGCCAGATTCTACACAGTCGCATTCATTATTTCTATATCCGTCTTGTT
>DAOVMP010000005.1 GCA_030630695.1 Candidatus Woesearchaeota archaeon | reverse complement strand
ATTGATGTTGGAAGAAAAGACCATACAAAAATTGTTATTGGTCGTTTGAAAGGAAAAGTAACTACTACTACTCAAAGTGTTCTTGTTCCAATTGCTGACGTTGGGTGATTTCTTTGGGTGCTCGCTTTAAGTCAATGTTTGAACGGGAAGACACTGGAACTGTTCAAAAGATTGAAATAGGAATTGGGGTAGTTTAAAATGGCTAAAGAGAGTTTTTTGAATCTGAACATTTTTGAGAAAAAGTTTTTCAATGAATGGAAAGACGACAGATTAGTTTTTGATGTTTGTGGAGTTAGTATTACTGGTTTTCTTATTCTATTCTTGCTTTGGCTTTTAGTTAATGCTCCAGAATTAGGAGATATTGCAAATATTTATTTATGGTTATTAATTGTTGCAGTAGTAGTTGCTTTTATAGATTATAATTTTGAAAAAACTAAATTTATTGGTTTTGAATATTTTGGAGATTCTTTTAAAAGAGCAGGAATTGCATTTGTTGGTGGATTAATACTTGCTTTTGTTTTAGTTAGTTCACTTCAGTTTATTTTACCTATCCCGTTTGCTGTTTTGCCCCAAGCTACAATTTTTGGGGTTAATTCTGCTGCTATTTTTGTTGTAATTGTAGCTGTTTATTGCGAGGAAAAGCACTTCCGTTGGTTCTGGTTTCCTACTTTAAAGCATTGGTTACAGAATGTTGATTTGGCTTTGCCTTTTGTTAAGTATTCTGAATGGTGGGCTGGTTTAATTGCTGCTGTTGTGGTTTCTTTGGTTTTTGCTTTTTTTCATTGGGGTGTTTTAGGAGGAAATATTGGTTTTTCTTTTGTTTTTTCAATGATTGCAATTACTATTAATCATATTTTTAGGTCTGGTGCAGCTGGTTTGGGTTTGCATTTTGGTAATAATTATTTAGCAGCAATTGCTATGGGGTTGATTTAATATGGGTAAGTGGACTAATAAATTAAAAAAGTTTGTTAAAGAAAACTGGCTTAGATTGCTTGGTGCTTACCTAGGTTTTGCTATAATGTTGTGGCTTTATTTGTTTAGATATTTTTGTACTGCTGAAACATTTAATTTGTTGTGGTTTGTTGTAGCTCCTTGGCATTTTATTGCTTCTTTTGTTTTAATTTTAGGTGATTTGGTTGGAATTGTTTTGCTTGTTTTTGGCTTAATTGGTGGCTGGATGTCTGGAGATTATGTTAAGCGAAGTAGAAAATTAAAGAAAAACTGGCATTTAGCTATTGCTTTGCTTGTTTTGGCTATTATTATTTTGTTTTTGGTTTCTTATTTCATGCCGTGTTTTGATGCTTTTGGAATGGGTGCTGAGTCTTGGGCTTCTTTGGCTTTAATGTCTGTTTATGGAGATTATAATTCTTGGTATGAGGAGAAAGTGGTTTTGATTGAAGGAGCTGTAATTTATCGAGATTATGCTTATTCTGATTGTCATGAGGAAAATGGTGTTTGTGTTGGAGAATGTGGAGAGGGTTTTGGCATTTTTGCACCAAACAGAGTTTGTGAAAGAGATGCTGCTAGTGGTTTGTGTTTGTGTTCTTGTCCTCCTATTGAACCGCCTGCTGAACCTCCTGCTGTAGATAAATGTTATTGGAGTGTTGTTGATGAAGGTTTTTGCCAAGTTTCAAAGTTGACTGGCTTGTGGTGTTGTGGTACTTGTGTTGCAGCAGACCAAGCGTGTTCTATTGAATGGATTGTGAATGATGAAGTTTGTGTTTGCGGAGCGGTTTGAAATGGTTTTTGGTAAACCTAAAAGAAATGGTTCAGGAAAAGGAATCAGAGTCAATAGAGGCAGGGGTGGTTGTAGTTCAACCAGAAAAATTGGAAGAGGTAGAAGGTAGAATAAAATGGGTAAAAACAAAAATTCTTTTCCTAAAATTACCAAGCTTCATATTATTTTAATAGCAATTGCTATTGCTTTAGTTTTTCCTTATTTTAAAGACTGGCTTGTTGTTTTTATTGCTCCGCAGCCAATTCCTGTCCAGTTTGTTATTGCTAATTTAGTGCCTTCTTTGGTTATTTTGTATATTATTCAGAAAAGTATTAATGATTGGAGTAAGGCTGTTGGTATTTTGGCTTTAGTTTATGCTGTTGGCTTGATTACTCCGTCTTATCATTTGTTAATTGATGGTTCTATTTCTAATGCTATTTTGTCTGGTGCTACTTTTGATGCTTTGCTTGCTTGGTTTTGGTCTTTGTTTGGGGTTTCTGGTTATTTGTTGAATGTTTTGGTTTATCCTGTGTCTTTTGTTTTGTTGATTGTTTTGTCTTTGGAGTTGCTTGGAATTAGTGAATTTGTTAGGAAGGTGAAAGGATGACTTGTGATTTTTCTGATTGTTTTAGCAAAGCAATTGTTTTTATTAAAGTTAATGGCATGCCAAGAAGGCTTTGTAAAAAGCACGCAATTGAGGTGATTGAGTGAAAGAATCTTGCTTAAATTGTGGCAGGAATTTGCCAAAGTTTTGTGAATGGTTCAGGCAAAACAAGTTAAGCAATTCTGTGTGCGGTTACTGGGTGGAAGCAAATGCCTAATAATAAAACTCATGTTGTTGGAGGAATTGTTTCGTTTGTTGTAATGTTTTTAATTCTCTCACAAATTACTTCTTTGGCTTTTCCAATTATTTTCATTGGATTAATTGTTGCAATAATTTATTCACTGCTTCCAGACATTGACACAGACGTAAGCACAGCAAACAATGTAATGGAAAAACTTTTGGTTGCAATTGGATTGATTAGTTCAATTTATTATTATTTTTTCTCAGACCCAATTGCTTTGCTTGTAGTAATTTTCATATTTATTTGGCTATTTTTTCTAAAAGTCTTAGTAAAGCACAGAGGTATTATTCATACCATTGAAGCAGGAGCAGTTTTCTCACTGCTCCTGTTATACTATAGTCCTTGGCTGTTTTGGTTTGCTTTTGCTGGATTTTTAAGCCATTTGCTTTTAGACGGAGAATTAAAGTCTTTTAGCTGGAAAGAAATTAAAAAAAGGTTGTAACAATGACTGATGTAAACACTTTGTTTGATTTAAATGCAGTGCAAGATGCTGCTTTAAGTAATTCTGCTAATGCAATGCTTCCACAAAGCAATGAAATATCTGCTTTTGTTGATTTTTTTTTAAGATTGTTTGGTAATGCCTTTAATTTGTTTATTACAAAACCTGTTTTATTGCTTGCATTAATTGTAGTTTATTTAATAATTAATCATTTTTTTGGAGGTATTTTAGGAAAGGCATGGTCTGTTATTGTGGCTTTGGTTGTTACTGCTTTGACTATTCCTTTATGGGCAATGTTTTTTGGTTTTTTAGCCAATGTAATTGGTGTTTCATTATGGTAAAAAACAAGAAAAAGTTTCCATTAAGCAATAAAGCAAGGCGTTTAAAAAAGCTTGCTGGAAAGACTTGGAAAAACTTTAAAATTAGTTTTCCAAATACAAAGAAATGGTTTAGGAGGAAAAAGAGAAAGAAATAAGAAATAGAAAGGAAGTATATAATAGAAGGAGATAAGGATTGATTGAACTATTAGACCAATGGACTGTTTGGCACTTACTAGCTGGTTTTGCTTTATTCATAGTGGCAACAAAAGTTATTGAAAAAAAGCACAGAGTAAAGTTTTTGCTTGCATTAATTATTTTATGGGAATTATTCCAGCAGGCTATTTTGGTTGAAGTAATTCCTGATTATATTGCTGGAACATTAACAGATTCTTTAATTGATATTGTTTTTGGAATTGTAGGAGTATTAATTGCTAAAAGGTGGATTGGAGAATGAAGTCAAAGAAAGCACCAACAGAGTTAGGATTAGCGATTAATCGTTATTTGATGTGGAGATATAAGAAAACCTATGAGGAGTTATCAAAATGAAAAAACTTTTAATAATTGTTGGATTGTTTTTAATGCTGTTATCTCCTTTTGTTAATGCAGATGAAGTAATTGATTTGCCAACAATTGGAACGCATAATACAACTTTAGCTACTATTGAATTAATTAAAAACACAGATAGTTGCTTGGTTGATTGTGAAGCAATTCTTAAAGTTTCTCCTAAAACAACTTTTGTTGGAACAAAAAACGATTTTTTCACTGATTTTGTTAAAAAATCAATTGATGTTCCTAATTTAATTGATTGGGGTTATTTTGTTGGAATTGAAAAAACAATTCAAGTAAGTGTTCCAGTTTATGAATTAGTAGATTATAATGCTTTATATTTACAGGATGCAAATGCAATTAAACAATCTTGTCTTCAAAGAGGTTTGCTTGAATTTGATTCAAAATATTGTTATAAGGTTTTGCAAAGAAAAGTAGTAAAAGGATATAAAAATGAGTCAAGAACTGTAATTGATTGGACTGATTTAAAGCAGGATTTAAGCAAATTAGTTGTTTCAGATTTAGATACGAGGTATTTAAGGCTTTGGGGAAAGAAAGACCCAAAGCTTAGGGAAAGTTCTATTGATTGGCAGTTAACTTTTAATGGAGAAAAGATTGCTAAGTGGGCTTGGTGGAATGGTTCTTGGACTAAAAAACAAAAAGTTACAATGAATACTGATGGAATTGGTTTAACTGGAGATATAACAAACGATTTTGTTATTTTAGTTAGCATTTCAGCAGATAATATTTCTTTTTGGGCTGGTACTCAGGCAAATGGAGAAGATGTTAGATTTACTAATGCGGCAGAAGATACTGAATTAAAATATCACTTTGAACACTTTGACCATACAGCAGATGAAATGCGGGCATGGGTTGGTGTAACTGATACTTTTACTTCAGCAGCCCCGACTGAAGCCTATGTTTACTATGGAAGTGCTGGAGCAGCAGATGGTCAAGATGAAGCAGGAACTTACTCGTCAATATATGAAAGTGTTTATCACTTGTCTGGAAATGTTTTGGATTCGCTTGGAAACAATGATTTAAACATTCAAGGAGGAATAACTCCTTCAACTGGTGGAAAAATTTACCATGCTTATGATTTTGATGGTTCGGCAGGAAGTTTTTTAGACAATAATGTTTTTGATGGATCAGAAAATGTTAGAACTATACAAATGTGGATTAGTCCAGATGCTATTGCTTCAAGTCAGGTTATTTGGTCTCTTACATATGATGGAAGTAATAGATTCTACACTTATGGCCTAGCTGGAACTAAACTTAATTTTCGTTTATATCTTCCAAGCGCACAACATTTTGGAATAAATACTGTTGATGCTGTTACACTTGGTTCTTATTCTCTTTTAAGCCAGACTTGTGGAACTGGTGGAGCAAAGTTATGGATTAATCAAGCTTTGAAATCAAGTGATGCAAATGCAAGTGTGCCAAATTCAATTATGGATGATTGGAAAGTTGGAGCAGACCCATGGAATGCTTTTTACAATGGAAAAATGGATGAAATAAGAGTATTCAATATTACAATAAACAATAATGATGTGAACTTGTTATATAATTCTGATACAAATAATTTGCTTTCTTTTGGAGCAGAAGAAGCAGGAAATGTTAATCCAGATGTTAATGTAATTGAACCAAATGGAAACCAGTATGTTGATGGAAATTATTCAATCGATTTCAATGTTCAGGATTTAGATAATCCACAAACATTGTATGCAAGAGTTTACTATTCTGCTACAGCAGAACTTTATTCAAACATTATTGCTGATGTAAATTTAAACGACCACGCAGCTCTTGGTAGTGTAACTTGTGATGATACTACTTGGACTAATTCAACAAAATGTTTAGTTTACTGGGATACAACTGCTGTTCCTGTAGGAGATTATTTTATTGACATAAATGTTTCAGACACAGATTTAAATGGCACTGATTCAAGTAATGCAAGCTTTAGAGTAAATCAAGAACCAACAATTGTAGTTAATGCTCCAAGCGATTTAGGCTGGATTTCAGGAATTTATTCAATTGATTTTAATGTTTCAGATTTAGATGACACAGATGATTTATGGATTTATTTGTATTATTCTGCTACTGCACAACTTTATTCAAATCTTGTTTTAGATGCAAACTTAAACGATTATGCAGGCATTGCTGGATTAACTTGTGATGACTCTGACTGGACTAACTCAACGAACTGCACTTATTCTTGGGATACAACTTCTATTGCTGATGCAAACTATTTCATTGATGCAAACACAGCAGACCAAGATTATAATGTAACAGATTCAAGTAATTTTAATTTTGCAATTGACAATAATGCGGTTTTTTCAGATTTTAATTTGTTTTGGTATTCAGCAGAAGCAGTTTATCAGACAGCCGATTTAAATATTTTAAGCGATATGAATGTGGTTTTTGACTGGAATATAGAATGGCATTTTGGTTATAATATAAGAAATGTTTATACAACTGTTGATGCAGCAAACGATGACCAAAATTGTTATAGTTTTTTAAGAGAAAATAAAAACTGCGGTTACCAGAAAAAAAGCAGCGCAGATGTTGCTTGGAATTTAATTGAATCATTTGAAGACACAAACCATTTTAGAACAGATTCAAGACTGCCTTGTGTTTATAGAAAAAGAGCAACAAATTATTCAGCAGTAAAATTAGCAGATGCAAATTCAACTTTTGTTTTAAACAATCCAAATGATTGGATAAAAATATTACACACTGCGGAACAATCAGAAGTAGATGTTAATGTGTTTGTAGAATATTGTTTTTTAGCAAATTATACTGGAACAGGAAGCAGAACAATGCATTTGTATGATTGCAATTCAGAAGTTGCAGACCCAACAACAAGCAATAATTGTTTAATTTATTCATTTGATTCTGCAACTCCTTTATGTCCTTGTGGAACTTTAAGTTACAAATATATTACAAACGACCAAAATCAAATGGTTGGAGACAAAAACGTAAATTTAACTGACTCAGATTTTAATCATTACATTTATTACAATTGTCCAAGTTGTAATGTTGCAAAATATTGGACTCTTGAAGGAATTGACCAAAATGCAAACATTGACAGAGAAAGAATCTGGACTACAAATGCTGGAGGACTTGCAGGATTAATTGCAAATGGTTCTTTTATTCCAAGCACAAGATATTCTTGGCAAAACCAAAACTATGCAACATATCTTACTTGGTTTGTTGGAATAGATGACCAGAACTCAGTGCCTTATCAAAGAGAATTAATTACTGCTGGTTTAAATCTTACTCCAATAGTACATGATATAAATGCTCCTGATGCAAATTCTTGGAATTCTGGCACAATAGACGTTTATGGAATTGTTTCAGATTCAGAAAATAATACAATTGTTTGTGATTTTAATTTAGTTAATTTGAATTTAATTCCTGTAAGCACTTTGGCTTATGGTGTTGCAGTAACTAATGGAATTTGTGGAACAACTTTTGATACTACTGCTGTTGTTGATGGAAATTATTATATTGAATTAAGAGTAAGGGAAACTGGAACTCCTGAATTGCTTGATTCAAATGCTTATTCAGACCGTTTCTTTGTTGATAACAGTGCTCCTGTTTTGAATACTTATTCTCCTTTGGTTAATGTTACTCAGTCAAGTGATACTGCTGTTTTTAATGCAAGTTATGATGATGTTAATTCTGGTTTGGATTATTGCTGGATTGAATTGTATTATAATGGAGCTTTTGTTTCTGATGTAAATACTGCTAGTTGCAGTACAACTATTGCTATTCCGTTGGCTGGAGATTATGCTTATGTAATTATTAGGGGTGTTGATGTTGCTGGAAATATTTCTGCTGGTACTACTACTGGAACAATTACTAGAATTACTACTGTTTCAGGTGAAGGAGGAGGAGGCGGTGGAGGTGTTAGTTTTTCTTTAGACCCTGTTATTTCTATTGCTGAAAATCCTTTTGATGATGCAAATAATACTTTTGTTTTAGAATGTTCAAGTAATGTGCTTTTTATTGGTGCAAGCCCTACTTCAATTAATTGTAAGATTACTAATAAGGCTAGTTTTAACATGCAGTATGCTATTGCTTTTGATGAAAACATTGCTGAATTTATTTATTTGGATACTAAGTTTCCTTTTGTTTTAGAGCCAAATACTTTTGCTGAGTTTAATTTGTTTGCTAGAACAACTGATGTAAACTTTTTAGACGAGTTTTATGACGGTCATTTGGTTGGAAGTTTTAAGTTGTCTGGAATTTATTCTTCTTATTCTCTTCAGGTTGACCAGATTGTAAATGTTGTTTCTGTTAGTAAAATTAGTCCTTTGGAAAAGGTTACTATTGGTTTTTGGGGTTTGTTTGGAATTGAATTGCTTGGCCAGCCTATGTGGATTATTGCTGTTGCTTTTTTAATAATGGTTGGAATTGTAATTGGTGTTTACAAGTTTGTTATTAAGAGGGATTAATTTATGCAGTATATTGATTTGTTTGTTGGTGACATTCAGTTTGATGACTTGGCAGACATATTTTTTGTTTTAATGTTTTATTTAGGTTTTTGGGGAATGGCGGCTTTGCACAAAAAACCAATTCTGCACAATAAATACAAATTTTGCACATTTATTAGAAACTTTATACAAAGACAAAGGAGGTGATGAAACGGTAAAAGAAATGATTTTAAATGATAAAAACCTATTAAAGAACGAAATGAATCAAAAAAGACAATTAGGAAGAGGTTGGGGTATTTTTGGATTACCTATTCTATGGACTAGGGGTTTGTATTTGCTTTTTTTTATTATAGGAGTTTGGTTTTTAGTTTTGGCTCCAACTCAGTCTCCATTCTACTTTTCGTGGGAAACTCTTTATTCAAAAGAAATTGGCTTTTTTATTTTTCTAATTGGAGTTATTTTATATGCCGCATATAAATGAAGAAGAAAGAATAGAAATTCAATTAAGACACAATAGAGAAATAGCTAATTTTCAATTGTTTATGGGTTTTTTAATTTTATTATTTGCAAATTTCATTTTTGACAAAATAAATCTTGGTATTGACAACAACGCAGCAGGTTCTTTTGTTTTATTAGGATTTATTTTTTATGCATTTTTTCAAAATGATAGACTTTCAAGAATTGAAAGTGAATTAACCGGAAAAGAAACATTGCTTCAATCACTTATAAAATTTTATAAGGAAGCAACTAAAAGGGCAGATAAAGCTTTTAACGATACTATTAAATCTGAAATGAAATCTAAAGGTAAAAAGAAAAAGAAGTAGTTTTTAATCTTTAATTATTTTCAGTTTTTTTATACTTTACATAAAAAAGCAATTCTGCACATTAATTAAGGGTTTTGCACATTAATTCAAATATGATTAAAGATGGTAAAGGTGGAGCAAATACGCTTACTGGTCTTAGATTTGAAGGTAGAGTACATCTTGATGTAGTAATTGAGCCTATTTTAGAATACACTGTAAAAGGAAACTCTGTTTATTTTGACGATAAAAAGGTTGCTGAACTCTATCGTAAGCACGATCTTTACAAGAAATTGCTTGAACCTAGTGGAGTCAAATACAAGAAGATAATATCACAAAAGCTATTGCCAGACGATGCTATTCTAGTATTGGAAAAGAAAACTTTATATGTTGTGGAAATTAAGTTTCAAGAAGTTTCAGGCTCAGTAGACGAAAAGTTGCAAACTTGTGGATTTAAGCTACAACAATACAAAAAGCTTCTTAATCCGCTTGGGATTGAAGTTGAATATATTTACGTTTTAAACGATTGGTTTAAGCAAGAACGATACAAAGACGTGTTGGAACACGTTGAATCTTGCGGTTGTAAATATTTCTTTAATGAGATTCCTCTAGGAGAACTTGGTTTACCTCAATCTGAAAGAGGTGATTCAAAGTGATTGATATTCGAAAAAAAATAAAGCAAGGTACTCTCTTTGAAGATTTAACAAAGGAACTTGACCCATATAAAGAGAAGCCACTTAATTCAGTTACTTTTCTTGTAGAGTCAAGTCCAGATAACAAGGTAAAAATCTTAATTAAGTATCCTGGAAGAAAAGTAAGAAAAAGAACTGGAAGAATTCCTTGGGCAAATCTCTATGATTTTTTGGTCGTTCCT
>DAOVMP010000129.1 GCA_030630695.1 Candidatus Woesearchaeota archaeon | reverse complement strand
ACCCCTATGGGGTTGAATTAGGAATTCTGAAAAAAATGCTTTATTACACAGAATGCAGAACTTTGCAGAGCTTTTTAACAAAAGAATTCTCAAGAGTAGGTCCTGGAACTGCAAAAGAAATATGTGAAAAAGCAGCAATAGGGCCAGGAACAAAACCACAATTGTTAACACAGGTTCAAATAGAAAAATTAATGGATGGTATAAAAAATACAAAAATAATTAGCCCTCCAACAGATTGTTTGGTTCCAATAGGCGCAGCACAATTAGAAAAAGGACTGAAAAAAGAAATCAATGCCGAATTTTACACTTCTGTAACACGTTCACCATCGGTTTACAGAGGAAATCCCTTTGTAATCGAATGTGCAGCAGCATATGGCGGAGAACAAACCACAGAAGGAGCAATAAAACTAATGAGATTTGCAAATAGAGTACCTTTGCTTTATCAACAAAGTGGATGTGCAATCTTTAAATCAGTAGTGCAAACAAACTGGAGACAATACGGAATGTCACAAAGTCAAGGAGCACTACCACACGGACCTTTAACAGTAGTTATCCATTTGGCATCTGTATGGCCGCCATTCACATCAGAAGCAAAAGAAGCACTAGCTCATTATCCTGAAATTATTAAAGAAATTAAATTAGCAATACAAGAATGTGGTCGTAAGCTAGCTTCATACATAAACAAGAAGAAAAGAATACATGCAGAAGGCAAAAAAAGAAGTTATATCGAGAAGTATATACCGCATGTTGCAGAAGCTTTAAAAGAATTATTATCACTAAAACAAGTAGATGAAGCCAAAATCAAAACATTATTAAAAGCGTTATTAGAAAAACATCGTGGAAAATTAGCAAAAGTTGAAATGGATAACATAGAATATGATGAAGAATTTGCAAAAATGGGCAAAGAGGAGAAATCATGAATAAGAACAGTAATGTAGCAGAAAAAATCAAAGAATTAGCTACAGATGTCTACAAAAAAATACTCAAAAGAAAACAACCAAAACTAACAGCACCTGTTCGAAGCTTATCAAATGTTAAATTTGACCCTAAAAAAGGATTTTTTGAATTACTAAGCGGTAAAAAAGAAAGAACATTAACTGCTTCCACTGTGAAAACCTTTGCACAAACCCTTAAAATGATGGGATTATCTAAAAAACTAGTAGAAACAGATGACATAGCAACAAAAAGAGAAGCATACTATGTATCCAAAAACTGGGGAGATGCAGGATTTACAGAACAACCAGAATCAGATACTGTAATGGACGATGTAGAAGCAATGATGGGAATAAATAGAGAACAATTAGGATTTATACCCGAAGAAAAAGGAGGAGACATTGCAGGAAAACTAATTGTTATTGATAAAGATCCCGATAGTGGAAAAGAAATCAAAATCGACTGTACAAAAATGGGAACAGGAGCGTATAGTATTCCTAGCTCTGTAGAACACTTAAAATTTCAAACCAGTGCTAAGTTTATTTTAGCTATTGAAACAGCAGGTATGTATCAAAGATTAGTAAAACACGCATATTGGAAAAAATCAAACTGTATATTAATTTCAATGGGCGGAGTACCAACAAGAGCTTGTAGAAGATTCATTAGAAGACTATCAGATGACAAAAAACTACCAGTATATGTATTCACAGACGGAGACCCATACGGATGGTTGAATATTTACAGAACTTTTAAAGTTGGAAGTGGTAATGCAGCACATTTAAACGAATTTTTCTGCGTTCCAAAAGCAAAATTCATAGGAATAACACCACAAGATATATTAGATTACAAATTACCAACACATCCACTAAAAGAAGTAGACATCAAAAGAATCAAAGACGGAATAAAAAACGATCCATTTGTACAAGCACACAAAGAATGGCAAAGAGCACTTAATTTAAGCTTAAAATTAAAGAAAAGAGCAGAACAACAAGCACTAGCACAACACGGCCTTAATTATGTAATAACTAAATACTTACCTGATAAATTGAAGAGTAATAAGACTTGGCTGCCTTAATAGTTCTTGATTGAGTTTAACATCGCAATTGCTCTTAGTCTGGGGGCCTACAAGGCGACGAGCCACAGGAAGACCATATTTTAAGGAATTCTCTTCAATCAGACGGAAAATAATAGGTCTTCAAAAAAAGTACATCAAGGATCCAAAAAACAAAACATTTATCGTTAGTAATGACTCCTTACTTAAAAAGACTTAAAATTCACAATATTTTAAAGGTTTAAAAATGGTAAAAATAAAAGTAGTAAATCTAGTCGTTACAAGCGATTTAAAACACAAATTAAATCTAGAGAAAATCGCATCTACCTTATCAAAAGTAGAATATAATCCTGAACAATTTCCTGGCTTAGTCCTAAGAATAAAAGAACCAAAAACATCCGCTTTATTATTCACATCAGGTAAAATAGTTTGCACAGGAGCAAAGGACATAAGCAATGCAAAAAAAGCAGTTCATAAGATTATTGATTCTCTTAAAAAAGTAAAAATTAAAATAACAATAGAACCAAAACTCGAAATTCAAAATTTAGTTGGAGCCGGCGAGTTAGGAGTCAGTCTTAATTTGAATTCGCTTGCAATGAAACTTCGTAATGTGGAATATGAACCAGAACAATTTCCAGGATTAGTCATAAAAATAAAAGATCCCAAAACATCTGCTTTGTTGTTTACATCAGGCAAAGTTGTCTGTACTGGTGCGAAGAGCATGTCTTATGCAAGAAAATCCATTCATAAGATTATTGATTCTCTTAAAAAAGTTAATGT
>DAOVMP010000123.1 GCA_030630695.1 Candidatus Woesearchaeota archaeon | reverse complement strand
ATGATTGGCTTTGCAGCATATGCACCAGAAACCATTGCATTTGCAAGCAAATTGCTTAACAACAAAAATTTTCTCAAAAAATCCTGGTTATCATTAGTAATCTGGATCGCATTATTAAGTTGGGTATTATACGTGCTGATGGGTTAGTTTTTTTAATATTTTTTTTTCTTTTGCTTGTTTAGCACAAGCTTTTTAAGCTATTAAAATCTTAATTCTTCCTATGGAAAAAATCGGTTCAGGAGCAGAAGCTGTAATTTATCTTGATAAGGATAATGTTATTAAAGATCGAATTAGCAAAAGCTATCGTTTACCTGAAATTGATACTAAATTACGTAGATCACGAACTCGTAGAGAAGCAAAAGTTATTGAAAAATTAAATTCTATTGGAGTTCCTGGGCCAAAATTGATTTCTATGGATGATAATTCAATGAAAATATCGATGAGTCATATTAAAGGAAGTAAGGTTAGAGATGTTTTAGCTGAAAACCCAATTGAATTGTGTAAAGAGATTGGTAAAAAAGTTGCAAAGCTTCATTTTAATGGTATAATCCATGCAGATTTAACCACATCTAATATGATTTTAAGTGATGAAATCTATTTTATCGATTTTGGACTAAGTTTTTTCTCTGACAAAGCAGAAGATAAAGCAGTTGATTTACATTTACTTGATCGAGCATTAGAATCACGGCATTTTTCATTGTATCCTTCCTGCTGGAAAGCGGTGTTAGAAGGATATGAAAAAGAATATAATGAATCTGGATTAGTTCTAAAAAGATTAGAAAAAGTTGAATCAAGAGGAAGGAATAAGGGGAAATAGTTCTAATTCTTCAAATAATTCCTGCTAAAACAAGAATACCTAATATACTCAATCCTAAACTGGCAATCTCTTTTTTATATTTTATTTTAGCAATTTTTTTAGAGAAATAAATCACAACCAAAATCTCAAGAACAGTTGCCATTAATATGCCTGCTATTGCATAATACCTGCTAATACCAGATACTGCAAGCAAAGGAGAATAAGCAACAACATCATCAATAACAGTAACAATTGAAGCTAAAAAACCAATACCTAAAAGAGTAGTAAATCTCTTAAAAGATATTCTTTTTTTGAATTTAGCCTCAAGCCTGGTTCTTGGTTTGTGAACAAAAATATCAAAATACATTGCAATTGCCAATGCAAATAACAAAAAAGCACTGATATAACGATAATAAGAAAAATGCATAATCGCTGAGATAAAGAAAAAGGAGACAATAATAGCAACAATAATAGCAAATAAAGTTCCAATTGAAAAAGCAATTCTTCCTACTCTTTTTTTGGTAACACTTGCCAAAATAGGAATATTAGTGATAGTATCATCCAGACCAGTAATTATCTTAACAAAAATTCCTAAAAACAAGTATTTTATTGGCATTTTAACTTCTTTATTTCTTATATTTAAATACTTTTCTTTAGAATTTTATCTTCTCAAATTAGATTCTCTTAAATTATAACCACTATTCCTTTCATCAATATCTAATTTCACTTTTTAGGGCAGTTGTAAAAAGAAGAATTCAAACACTGCACAGTTGAAGGTGGTTATTTGGGGGGGGTGTTTGGTGAAGCTTTATATATCATCTTAGTTTTATATCTACTATGGTCGTTGAAAAAGCAAAGAGTTATTTTCAGTACGAAGTTAGAGGTACCTTTCTCAATCTATATGCTAGACGAGATCTATTTCCTAATCACTGCGCGTTTAGCTTAAAAAGAGATGCGAAAGATGTTCTGGATTTTTTAACACAAGTTCCATTTGAAGATGGATTAGAAAGTTCAGTTTCAGCGGCAATAAAAAAATGTTTTGATGTTCAGAGGTATTTTGACCCTGAAACCAAATTTATTGTCCAAGATATTCATTCAGAAACAACAGTTAGTGCTGTTTATAAATTGCCTGAAAAAACGTTTATACGTTGCCTGAAAAAGAATAAGTGATATTCTAGCTATTAGTAATGCAACAAATAAAACTAACACTCAAAAGAACAAACTTAACTTACTCTCAAAACCCGAGGAATTTAGTATCATCTTACTTGCTTAAATAAGTCTGTTTTCTTGGTGTTTGGAACTATACCTAATTTTTTACACTTTTCTAAACACTGAAGAGCGTAATTGATATGATGCTTAATTGGTTCTTTTTCTTGAATATCTTTTGAAACAATGCCTGCTTTTATTTCATAAACATGCATGATACTCCAACAAAAAGTTTCGAACATTTTCAAAGGGATGAATACTTTAACTCTATTCTTTAATGTTTTATCTTTTCGGTATTTTAAGTATTCTTTTAAAAATAAGTTACGATGTTCTTTACTTAATATTTTTCCAAATCCCGTAAAAATATCTGCTACATCATATGCCGGATCAGAAATCCCGCAACTTTCAAGATCAATAAATTTCAAGTTTTTGTCATTATTATATATTAGATTTTGCTCACAGATATCTCCATGAGATATTGTCTCTTTGTTTAATGGTCCATTAGTTTTTAGTTTGGGTAAACACTTCTCTAAGAACTTACTTTCGTCCTTTCCACCATATTTTCTAGCTAATCTAATAAGTTTAATAACGTTATTCTTAACAGCAGTATATGTTTTCCTAAAGGAAGGAATGCTTCTTGTAATAGGGATAGAATGTAGAGTCGCAGTTAATTTGGCAAGATCTTGAATCATTCTCTTTGTTAATCGAGTCTTTCTTAGATCATTTCCTGGAAAGTATTCAATAATTAAATAATCCTGAGGAATTATTTTCTTAGAAGTATCTTTAATAAACACATTCGGAACAATCTGATATTTTTCTAAATATTTTAAAATCTTATATTCCTTATTTATCTTATTTTTCTCT
>DAOVMP010000141.1 GCA_030630695.1 Candidatus Woesearchaeota archaeon | reverse complement strand
GTTCAGCTTCTTCTCTTTTAGTCTTATCTTGTTCACTAAACTGCTCTGCTTCTTTTATCATTTTTTCTTTATCTTCTTCTGAAAGTTTTGCTGAAGCAGTAATTGTTATTTTTGACTGTTTTCCTGTACCTAAATCCTTGGCAGTTACATTTAGTATACCATTTGCGTCGATGTCAAATGTTACTTCTATTTGTGGAACACCTCTGGGCGCTGGAGGTAAATCTACCAGATTAAACATTCCCAAAGAAACATTATCCGATGCCATAGCTCTTTCTCCCTGAAGAACATGAATTGTTACAGCGGTCTGAAAATCAGCTGCAGTTGTGAAGATCTGGCTTTTCTTTGTTGGTATGGTTGTGTTTTTATCAATTACTTTTGTTCGTACTCCACCCTGAGTCTCAACTCCAAGGGATAAAGGTGTAACATCTAATAGTAGAAGATCTGTTACTTCGCCTGTTATGACTGCGGCTTGTATTGCTGCACCTATTGCAACGCACTCCATAGGATCAAGGCCTCTTTCTGGTGTTTTTCTTAATGCTTGTTCGACAGATTGTTGAACAAGGGGCATTCTTGTCATTCCACCCATAAGAATAATCTTGTCTACATCATTGGGTGTTAATTTAGCATCTTCTAATGCTTTAAGAATAGTTTTCTCTGTTTTCTTAACTATAGGTCTTGCTAATTCTTCGAGTTTGTTTCTTGTTAATGTAAGGTGTAGATGTTTTGGTCCAGAATCATCAGATGCAATAAAGGGTAGATCAATATCTGTTGTAATTAAGGTTGATAATTCAATTTTGGCTTTTTCTGCGGCTTCTTTGAGTCTTACTGTTGCTGTTTTATCTTTTTGAAGATCAATATTAGTTTGTCTTTTGTATTCTTCTGCAACATATCTTAGTACTGCGTTATCTACATCAGTGCCTCCCATCTGTGTGTCACCGCTCGTGGATAGAACTTGGAAGACTCCCTTGCCAAAATCCATCATGGTAACATCGTGTGTGCCGCCTCCGAAACTGAAAACAAGAATCTTCATTTCTTTTTCTAGCTTATCAATACCGTATGCTAAGCAGGCTGCTGTTGGTTCATTAATTATTCGCATTACTTCAAAACCAGCGATTTCGCCTGCATCCTTTGTTGCTTGGCGTTGGTTATCATCATAATGTGCAGGTACCGTAATTACAGCTTTGCTTACTGGATTTCCCAAGAAAGTTTCTGCGTCTTTTTTTATTTTTTGAAGAATAAAAGCTGAAACTTGTTGAGGTGTGTAATCTTTTCCGTGGATTTTTACTTTATATTTTGTTCCCATTTTTCTTTTTATTTCAAAAATTGTTCCTTCGGGATTAGCCGTGGCTTGTCTTTTAGCTGGTTCACCTACTAATAATTGTCCTTCTTTTGTGAAAGCTACAACTGAAGGAAACATCTTTCCAGCCATTGTAGGTCCTTCTGCACTTGGAATCATTGTTCCTCGTCCACCCTCATAGATGGCTGCTGCAGAATTTGTTGTTCCAAGATCTATACCTAAAACATTTTTTTCAATTTTTGTTTTACTCATATTTACATTTCTCCTTTTATGATTTTGATTTTTTATCTTTTGATGATTTAACTGCCACTTTTACTATGCTAGGTCTAATAACTTTCTCTCTCATGGTGTATCCTTTTCTTAATTCTTCAACTATCAAACATTCTTTTATATCTTCACGCTCAGTGGCAGATACTGCGTGATGAAGCTTTGGATTGAAAACTTTTCCCTCTTTGCAGTCTATTTGAGAAACACCCTCTTGTTCAAGTACTTTTCGAAGTTTTTTGAGTGTCATTTGAACACCTTCTATTATAACTTCTTTTGAGTCAGCTGACTTTGAATTCTCTATTGCTAGTTCTAGCTCATTTTGAACATCAAGTAGTCCTGTAACTATGTTTTCTGTACAATATTTTTTTGCTTCGACTATTTGTCGATCAGTTCTATTTTTCAAATTCTCATAATCAGCTTGTAGATACTTTAGCTTTTTTAGGTAATCTTCTGATCGAGTTTTTTCAGATTCCAGAAGTTTTTGATAGTTAATTGCTTTCTTTTTTTGTACCTCGCCCATCGAGGCATCTCCTTTATTAAATCACAAAAAAATAGCGTAAATAAACCAAAATATACGTTTCGCTTCAAAACTATGATTTCAATGTTATATGTGATGATTTAGCATACGAGCAAACTTGTTCATCAAAATGAAACTTTTTATGATATATTTTTTTATATCGCGATCAAACATGTGAATATTATAGGTGAACCCTAAAATGGATTTAAAAGGAAGCAAAACAGAAAAAAACCTTTTGGCCTCTTTTGCAGGTGAATCTCAAGCTAGAAACAGATATACTTTTTTTGCTAGTGTAGCTAAAAAAGCTGGATATGAACAAATTTCTTCAATTTTTGCTGAAACTGCGGGTAATGAAAAAGAACATGCTGAACTCTTTTTTAAATTTCTTGTTGGAGGTGATGCAGAGATAACTGCTGTCTACCCAGCTGGCATTATAGGCTCTACTTCTCAAAATCTGAAAGCTGCAGCAGAAGGAGAAAAAATGGAGTGG
>DAOVMP010000138.1 GCA_030630695.1 Candidatus Woesearchaeota archaeon | reverse complement strand
TAATATTCACATTCTCACTAATAGGATATGACGTATCTATTAATTGTAACAAATTTCCGTTCCAACTTCTTTTAAAGTATGCATGGAAAGTGTCAATTATGAAATCATAAGTATGAGTACGGCCAGCAATTTTCAAGATATCTACATATTCATCTACATACTGAATATCTTCTGGTCTTATAAAGGGAGATGTTAAATAATGCCATTCCTCTTTATAAGTTGACAAGCACGCATTTTTACGAAATATATTTAATACGCTTACCTCTTTGCTCTGGTTAAACAAAGAAATAAAAACATCATGACTATCCTTATATGGACAATGAGGTAAACACCCCTCATTTACAATAATTTCTATTTTTGTGGTAGGGTATTTCAAGCGTTGCCATTCTCTTATTTTTTTTAATTCTTCTGGTTTCCTATTGAGGGAGCGATCCAATATTATTTTTTCTGGCAACTTAAAGCCTATTTTTTGAATGTGTGCTAAGATATATGATATTTGGTCTATACTTTTCATTCTTGTATTTACGCTTGGGACAACTTCAATTTCCGATGCAAGACCACTTGATAGCCGTGATCTTAGCTTTTGTAAGTACATAAAATCTGTAACTATTATTCCATCTAATATGTTTTCCTTAAAAAGAAAATGTATTACCTTGTTGATCTCATCAACCTTTGCATTTGTATAAAGATCTGGCGTTATAATTTTTGTGTTTAACAATCCATATTTTTTTATGTTTCTTGTGATTTTCCCAAGGCCAATGTGTTCTTCAATGGATGGAATATCCTCAGACATTGCATTACGTGCATCAATAGCATGATTATTAACAGGAAGCCGATAATAAACAGAATTTATATTATATTGATTGTTGTTAATAAATTTTATGTACTCCTCGTTTACATAAAAAGGGATATCAAAAAGCATTTATTCCCCCACCATTCCGTAAGCCATTCTTAATAATGCCATGTTTTTCCTTTTTAAATCACAAGAATTTCTGTTTTCTAAAAAACACCCACCTGCACACGGCCAAGCCAAGACACAAGTCTTGCATATTTTTTTCGCTCTATTTTCCATGAAATCCATTTCTTGTTGTATTTTTTTTAATACTTTTTGAAAAGTAGGGTACTTCCCGATAAATGAATTGGAGTGAGTACAGGCGTAAGTATTACCATACGAATCGACTGTAAGAGCACGTCCATATCCACAGTAGTTCAATTGTGGTATTTCTTTTTCTAATAAATATGAATCAAGTATTTTTTTTATTCTAACCTGATATTCGAGTCCCTTTTCGAAAGAAGGCGCAATCATTTTGCCTCTACCAAGGGGTCGTGCATAGTCAAAATTAAGAGTAATATTGTCATTGTAGTATAGGTCAATAAAAGAATGAATATTATCTTCAACATCCGTTATGTTATGCTCAAACAATGTACATGACAATGTAGTTGGAATATTTTTTTTATTTAATATGGCGAGAGCTTTAATAATCGTTTTAAAAGCTCCTTTTCCTCTAATGCTATCATTAATATGTTCACAAAAGCCATCAATGCTTAATTGAACATGCTGAAAATATTTTAACAATGAATCATCAAACCTATCTGAGACTAATATAGCACCATTACTATAAAGTGTAATTGGCAGGTGTAATTCTGATATTTTCACCACTATTTGGTAAATATCAGGATGTAATAATGGTTCACCTCCTGTTAAAACTATATTCCCATTTTTGTTTTGTTGAACAAAATCCTTTATTAATGGCATTAATAAATTGAAGTCCAAAAAAACATCATTTTTAGGAGAAGCATTCTCTAAACAATGGATACATGAATAATTGCATTTATTTGTTAATTTTAGTTGTATCTGTTCTATTTGTTTTTCAACAGAAGGCCATAGATTATTTTGACTGCATTTATCCAATTCTTCAATTGTACTTTGCTTACAACCCCTTTCCTGATTTCCAATGTGAAATAATCTATTTGGAGGGTTAAAACAAAACTGACCATAGAGGGTGTTTTTTAAATAAAACTTTTTCATAATCCTTTATTAGCAAAAGTTGATGATCTCGTAAAAAGTCCAAAATTTGATTTTTTCGAGTCGTAACTCTTTGAGTTAGTGTCAGCTTTTTTTGAGATTTCGACTTTTTGCGGGGCCATCAAAGTTATATAAAATAGGGAGCAGAAAAGCCTGCTCCCTATTTACACTTTAGCACTGTTGATAATCTTGGTGGCCAGTTGAAAATGTCACCTTAATTTTTACATTCTTTTTTCCTCTGGCTTTTGGTGCTTGTTTTGTCGCTTTTTTCATTTCTTTCTCCTTGTTAAAATGTTTCGATTTAAATTACATCTTTTCAACTGCTTGCTTTATCCTTTATGTTTTCATCATCACCTCCTTTCTGTCTATTGCATCAGTTGCGCGTCCGCTGCATGAGATTATTTGGCATCTTTGTCAATACTGTTTCAGGTCACCGACCCAGACACTACCGCAGCCTCCACAAACGCGGCAAGGACCGTTACCGCTGCCTCCGCAGTATGAACACACAACACGGGGGAAGCACTTCACAAGGGCACCAACACCGTGGCACACACGACAGGGTCC
>DAOVMP010000044.1 GCA_030630695.1 Candidatus Woesearchaeota archaeon | reverse complement strand
TTTGTCTTTTGTTATTAGTTTGGTTAATGTTGTTAATTCTGCAACACCGTTGGTTGATACTCCTATGGCTGGTGTGGGAACATTTCTGTTTTTGCCTTTTATTTTTGGAGTAGGATTACTTTTTATTAATTTTTTTGCAGAACTTGTGTTTGGTTTTAGATGGGGAAGAATTAGGAGGAGATTTTTTTGAATATTGTTTTTTTCTTTTTAGTTCTGGGTTTTGTTTTAATGTATTCTTATTCGCTTGGAGTTAAGCCAGTTTCTTTAATTAAATGGCCAGAGCAAGAAGGGGTTCATGCAATTGTTGGAGCTCTTCAACCAGTTCAAGTAGTTTGTTCTGATTGTGATATAGATCCTTCTATTACTTGGTATGGTTCAGATGATACTATTCTTGATTCTAACAGTTCTTTTGAAGCTGGTTCTACTTTAACTATGGTTATTGATTATAATACTAAAGTTTTTCAGCAGGTGTATTATAAATGAAAGAAAAAGGACAGGCATTTGATGTTTTTAAATTACTGATTGCTGGAGTTGTTGCAGTAGTAATTTTGGCAATTTTAATGCAAATTATTGGACATTGTTTAACTATAGTAAATGGTTTTTGTATTAAGAATCAAGAAGATTATGCTTTTTATGTTAATCCTTGTGGAGCAAATTGTAAAGAGTTAAACTTTGATGGTGGTATTTTAGAAGGATGTTTTGAAGATTATAATTCTTTTTCTTGTTATTGTATAAATCAAAGTATTATTGAGTTTGATAAAAATGGATTAGTTTATAACACAATTACTGGTGATTCAAATTCCTGACTTTATTTCTGCTCAAGGTTCAATCAGGCCAGTTGAAATTGATTTGCTTAATGGAACAGTTACAAGAAAGCATGTTATGTTTGTTAAAAAGGAGCTGAGGAAATAATTAAAACAATTCTTCTTACAATGCCAAAAGAAATGACTTTAGAATGGTTGGTTCTTTCTTGGATTGGCTGGTTTTTTCTTCTTCTTTTGGTCGGAATTTAATTGTTAAGGCAGGGGTAAAAGATTTTGGAGTGAAAAAATGAAATGTGATTTTTGTAATAAAAAAGGAGCAAAAAATAAAGCAACTGGTGAAACTAACAATGGAAAATCAGAGAACATATTTTTATGTGAAAAATGCTTTACTAAATTGCTAAAAGACCATGATATTTCGAGGTAATTTCAAAACAAAAAAGAAAGCCGAAAAAGGTGAGGGAAAAGAAATGATTAAATTAAACACTATTTTGTTAATAATTTTTACTTTTTCGTTTATGATTACTGGTTTAATTACATCCAAAGAAATGATTTTTTTGTTTGGATTTGCTCCTTTATGTGCTTATTCAATAATATTAAATGATAAAAGAAATCAGGAAGAATTTTTTGAAAAGAAAGAGAGGTGGAAAAAATGAGGAAATATAAAGTTACTTTAAGTTGGAAAGAATCATTTGAAGTTGATGCTGACAATAAGGAAGAAGCAGAAGATGTAGCTAGAGATAAATCTAATAATGAAGATACTTATGACGAGCCACATTATGAGTATGACTTAAAGGTTGTAGAAGTTGAAGAAATTAATGCGAGGTCAAAAAAATGAAAAAGAAAGTTAAGATTTCGAGGGAAAGGATTGTTTTTTTTAATTCTCTTTGGGTTTATTTTAAGCAGGATGGAAAGGTTTTTAGGGGTCGGAAGGGAACTAGGACTTCTGCTCAGGAGTCTGTTACAAGAACTTTGAGTGTTGTTGTTGATTCGGTTGCTGATGTTAAGGATTTTGCTGCTAATGTTAAGCCAGAGCTTAGGCTGGTTTTGGAACGAGAGGGGTTTGGGTTGAGGGGTTAATCCAACAACAGCTTCTACATAACTAATATATAAACTACCCAGAAATACCTATTTCTAACTATTTTACAGCTTCCCTAAAGGCTGGTTTAGGGAATGTTCTCTAAAGCTACATTTAGGGAAGGGTTTATATTCTTTTTGGTTCATAGTATTTTAGATGATATAAAATGAATGAAGTGCAAGAAAATTTGTTATTAAAAGAAATAGTTGAGATAAGAAAGAATCTTGGCAGGATTGCTTATGTTTTAGAAAGTAAGCAGGGTTATGTATAAGTGAGGTGTGTTGAAGTGAAAGAAGCATTTAGAGAAAAGGTTGGATTGAACAAGAGCAATCTTATTAGGCTTGATGCATTAAATCCTAAAGTGTTGCATGAATTGGTTAAGAAAAATGTTGAAAAATTAATTGATATGGATAGTTTTAAAGAAAAAATAGTAGAAGAAAAAATAGATAAAGAAAAATTAAGGGATTTTGAAGAAGGGGCGATTAAATGAAAAAGATTTTTTTGTTATTAGTTTTGAGCCTGTTCTTGTTTGGGTGTCTTTGTGAATCGCCAGTAATTGAAATAATGCAAGAAGAAAACGAAGAATTGAAAGCCTCTCTTGAAGATTGTAAAAGAGGTTATTTGCTTTTAGAAAAAGAAGAAGAACTTCTAAGGTGTTACAAGCACGCTGATATGTTACAAGCACACGACAATACTTTGTATGGTTATTGTCTTGAAGGTTTTGAAAATATGAAATTCTGGAAAAATAATGTTATTGAAAGATTAGTTGCTGAAAATGGAGTTTGTATTAAGGAAGATGCTTCTTGCCTTCAGCAATTGGCTGCTTGTAAGACAGTGCTTTATATTGGTGATTTGAATGACAACTAAAAAAGGATTTGAAAATAAATTAGTAAAAGCATTGATTAGAATTGATGAATTAGAAGCCAAACTATCTACAGCAAATGAATTGGCAAGCATTTATCAGAAGCATTCTGCAAGAGCAAATAAAGCTTATGATATTATTTATCCTAAAATTGTGCCTGCAACAATACAGAAATTGTTGGCAGAACTTTGTGATTTTAGAGATGAAAAGGAACGTGTGATTTGAATGTCTAACTGGTTAGAAACTATTGAAAAGCAGGCAAGGGAAAAGAAAAAGGATGAGTATGTTAAAGCCTGCCAGAAAGAATACCAAGCAGAAGTTGAAGGCCAGTTAATTGATGAAAAAATGGAACGTGATTTGAATGAGTAAAAATAGACTTAAACAAATTAATTCTGAAATTGAAAAGCATGAAACTATATTATTTCAGTTAAGAAGAGAAAGAAACTCCTTTGAGAATGTGTTAAATAACCCCAAAGTTAGAAAGGTTTTTGTTTTAACTGAAAACCATTTAAAATTAATGAAAGAATTTAGTGTTGACTGGCAAGATGTAGAATTTGGAGCTCCTGAAATTGACCCAAAACGACCTTATGGAAGCAGTAGTGTTACTGAAGATATGATTGAACTTTTAGGCTGGAAAAAAGAAACTAAGATTGTTATGGGTTCTAAAGAATATAAATATGATGAAGAATCTGATGATTTTGAAGGAGAATTGCCTGATGAAGTTGAAGATGTTTTGATTAAGCTTCATAGAGAATTACAGTATGCTTTGCAAGTTGTTTTATTTAATCAAAAGTTTGAAGCTGGAACTTATGTTCGTGATAATGAATATAGTAGTGAATGGAGAAAAATGAAAGAGGCGAAACAAAATGGTTAGAAAAGTTAAGGCTTGGGTTTGTGGTTTTTGTGATGAAATATATTTTACTAAAAAAGAAGCAGTAGAATGTGAGGAACTTGATATTAAATCAAAGAAATATTTAGAAGCTGAATTAAAAAGATTAGGAGGTTGATTTGTGATGGGCTTAAAAGAAATTGGAAGAGATATGTTGAAGGAGTCTGCTGATGAACGTTTGGCTGAAGCCAAGCAGTTAGATGGCGGGCTTTTGATTCAGGACTCAAGACAATACAGAGAGTGAATTGGAATGAAGAATTTTAGGTATTTTTTATGTGTTGTTTTTCATAATTTTTTAATGTATTTATTTCATTGCAAAGCCCACAACCATTCAATATTTAGTAGTTGTAAGTTTTGTAAAGAAAAAAAGGAAAAGTGATTTGAAATGGAAAAAAAATCAATTAAATTATTTCAAAACTATAAACACGAAAAACGTGGAACATTTTTTGTTAAAGACGTAATAGAATCAAACAATGGGTTGCCAGAATATTATTTGGTAAAGTTTGAGAAAAAGCAGCTTGATATGTGGACTGGAAGACATCTAAGTGAAGGAATTTTACATATACTTTATTTATCAAAATTAATTAGTGAATCAGAGGAAGTGAAAATCAATGCCTGATTATTTGCATTGTTCTGAGTGTGATGAAATTTCTACAAACGCTGAGTTAGTTGTTCATGAAGGTCGTTGTAGAAAATGCTGGTTAAAGAGGGTTGGAAAATGACTAAATTGTTTTTGTTGTTGTTTTTGTCTTTGCTTTTATTAGGGTGTGTTGAAGAGAAAGTAATACAAGAAAAACAAGTTGATTTTGATGTTTGTGCTTTTGAATTTTGTAACGAAGCTTGCAAAGAAGTAATGCCAAAAGATTCAGTTAGTTATTTTAGTTATGCCAAGATGCACGATTGGTTTGATAAAAATGGATATTCTACTACTTGTGTTTGTGAAGCTTGTAGGTATGGGGGTAAAGTTGTAGGAGAGTTAAATGGAATTATTCTATATGAAAATGAAGACATTTGTTTAGTATCTGTAAAAATTGATACTGTTGTTCCGTTTGATTATTGTGAGAGTGATTCAAGTGGATGAGTTTGACCGTAATAAGCGGAGGGCTGGTTTTTATGTTAATGTCAGTCGGCAGTCGAGGTTTAAGAAAGATTTTTTTGACGAAGGGGATTCTTGAATGACTAACCTTCCAATCAACAATGCTTTAAATCAAAGGCTTTCCTGTCTTTCAGGAACAGCAAAACAGTCAATTACTGAGTTTGTTGAAGAGATGCAGATTAGAAGCCAGTCTCAGAAGACGATTGAAGCCTATGTACGCAACCTAATTATCTATTTTGAGTTCTTAAAATCACAGAAAAGAAAGCCTAGCATTGATTTAAACAACATCAAACTCTTTCAAAGAAGTATTAGGACAACTTCCCCTAGTCGAAAGAACCAAGTAGCAAGCACGTTCAAAACGTATTTGAATTATTTTAAAAGAAAAGAAGAAGCAGAAGAAGTAATTATTGCGAAATTCACAAAAAAGGTAAAGAAAAGAATTCCAATCAAGCATTTGATTAATTTATACAATAAAGGTTTTAGGATTAACCGCAACAAATGGATGAATTTAAGAAACAAGTTTGCGTTTGGGTTTTTTGTCAGAACAGCCTGCCGTATTTCAGAGGCCTGCAAGCTTAAATGGAGTGATATGGAATTAGACAAACCAGACAAGAAAGTTATTTTAGGGGCTAAAGGCAAGGATAGAAAGATTCCAATTCTTTTCTTTGATGAAGAATTTGATGAATTAATGGATTTGTATAGAAGCAAAACCTTTGGTTTTAACAAAGACGATTTTGTTTTTTTAAATAAAGATTATGAACAATTAAGCACTAGAGGTTGCAGGAATATTATTTATCAGGGTTTTAGAAAGATTGGACAGAATGAGTTAGCACCGCATGATATTAGGCGGGCTATTGCTTCTTATTTGTT
>DAOVMP010000122.1 GCA_030630695.1 Candidatus Woesearchaeota archaeon | reverse complement strand
TTCAATTTCTGTTTCTCTTAGCATTAATATGTCGCCCATTTGTACAGGTCCTTTGACATTTCTTCTGATGACTTTATCTTGATCTCTTCCTTCTAGTATTCTAACACGAACCTGCATTGCTTCTCCTCTTGTTCCTGTTCTTCCGATTAGTTCTTCTACTTTTGAAGGAACTGCGTGTGAGAATCTTACTCCTGCACTTTTTTCTTCTTTTCCTTTAGGTGGGCCTTTTCTGAATTGTTTTCTTTCTTGAGCCATTTTATTTCCTCAACTATTCTTTTTTTGGTTCTTCTTTTGGCTTTGCTTCTTCTTTTTTCTCTACAGGCTTTTCTTCTTTCTTTGGTGCTTCAGCTTTAGATTTTTCTTTTGGTTTTAATTCTTCAATTATTTTTTTAGCATCGCCTTCTGCAATAACTGCAACTGCTGATGTTCCTACTTTTATTCCTGCTGATGCGCCCAGTTCTTCTTTTGTTGGAACTTCTACGCAGGGAATTCCTTTTTCTTTTGCTAGAATTGGAATGTGCATTGTTATTTCTGGTGGTGTTACATCTTTTGCAATAACTACCAGTTTTGCGATTCCTCTTTCCAAAGCTTTTGTTGCTTCATTTGTTCCTTTTTTCAGCTTTCCTGTATTTTTAGCTACTTCTATCGCTTCTAATGCTCTTTCAGTTTGTTCTGACATTTTAGTTTCCCCTCCGAATGCCAATGAGGAGGTCCTGCAAAACTTGTTTTGCATGACTCCTGAAATATAATGTGAGATGTAGAGACCTCACTCAGCTCTTTAAAGAGCGTCATCATTTCATTGGTATAGAGAAGGAGTTTGAAGGGATTTATAAAGGTTTTGCTCATTGAAAAATATAATGGTTTACTACGTCATATAAATGCATAAGAGAAAGTGCCACTGCAGTTGCAGCAAGTATTCCTTCAATTAATTGGTAAGATCCTCTTTCCTTAAGTGGGCAAGTATTTGCTTTTTCTGGTATTGGAGAGTATTCCCTTCTTTCTGCAATCCATCTAGATAATTCTTTTGAATCTTCAATAGGTAAAGAACGAGATTTAAATCGTATTCTTGCCTCTTTTCTAATTGAGCTTTCTAATTCATTCCTTTGAAAGGGCGGCATTTCTGGAGCATCAAGCATTGTATTATATATACTGTTTTAAGTCTTTAAAAACGTAATGACACATTTATTGTTGAAATTTCTGTATTGACTTCAAAAAATTATCCTTGCCAAAATTTGGCCATAAAACATTGGAAAAATGTATTTTGGTCTCAGAACTATCCCATAATAATAATCCGCCTGTTGTTTTTTTGCTTCCAGTTATTATCATCAAGTCAGGAGGTAAAAAGTAAGAAGAATAGATGTTTTCTTTTATCGTTGCTTTATCGATTTTATCTGCAGTTATTTTATCCAGTTTAACTTGTTGTGCAATCAATTTGCATGCGTCTACGATCTCTTCTTTGCCAGAATAATTTATGCCGAAGTTTACAAAGAATTTGTCATAGTCTTTTGTTTCTGATATTATTTTTTTGATAGGTTCTAGTAATCTTTCTGGCAGATCATACCATTTTCCAAGTACAGATATCTTTACTTGATTTTCTGTGATAAAATCCCAGTTTAATATCAATTCAAAAAACTTAATCAAATGGTCTACTTCTGTTCCACTTACTTTGTTGCGTGAATGAAAAGTTAGTATTGGGATGTCTAGTTTAGTGGAAATTTTAATTATATTTTTGATATTTAGGAATTCTGTTTCATATATTTCATCCAGGGATTTTTTCTTCTGTTCAGCATATTCTTCACAGCCGTCAACTACAATAGCAATATGCTTAGGTATTTTTTTACTGCTCAGAGCTATTTTATCTTTCACCGCGTTTATTGCGCTTGTTATACCCGCCATTATAAGTGTATATAGTAGAAATATTTATAAATTTTATGCCACATTTGTCTATGAATGTGGTTTTTTTTACTTATCGTGGTTTTATTCATACTATTAGTTGGAACTATAACAGATATTAAAACAAGAGAAATTCCTGATTGGTTGACATATGGTGGAGTTATTGCAGGTTTGGGTTTAAGATTGATTTGGTCTGTTCATGAATGGAATTATATGCCTATTTTAGAAGGAGCAATAGGGTTTGTGATTTTTTTCGCTTTAGCATGTGCGTTATACTATCTTGGTCAGTGGGGTGGTGGAGATTCAAAAGCCTTGATGGCAATTGGTGCTTGTTTGGGAATTAATATGGATTTTAATCATATTATTTTAGCATTTGTTATAAATTCAATTTGGATTGGCGGTTTATATGGTTTATTCTGGTCTTTTGGTTTAGCAATTAAAAATAAAAATAAGTTCAAAAAAGAATTTAGAAATAAACTGTATTTTCATGGAATGTTTCGTTTAATTCCTTTGGCGTTCTTAATAATTTTGGCATGTTTATCATTTGTTATCACAGTAAACCCGATTATTCAGAGTTTAATTATTTTGATTGCAGTTTTTGTTCCAGTAATGTATTATTTAACTGTTTTCATAAAAACCATTGAGAAAATAGCAATGCATAAGTATGTTTCGCTAGGTAAGCTAACAGAAGGCGAGTGGATTGCTAAAGATATAGTAGTAAAAAACAAAAGAATCTGCGGTCCTAAAGACTTGGGAATATCTGAAAAGCAGATAAAACAGTTAAAAAAGTTAAAAATCAAAAGAGTTTTGATTAAAGTAGGAATTCCTTTTGTTCCGGCATTACTTTTGGGTTATTTGTTCACTTTATTCTTTGGAAATCCTTTGTTTTGGCTGGTTTAAGTAAACTTTTTAAATACCGCATCATTATTTATATTTCTATGAGCGGGATGTGAAATATAAAAGGCACAGCAGACTTAAATAGTAACTCATTCAAAG
>DAOVMP010000095.1 GCA_030630695.1 Candidatus Woesearchaeota archaeon | reverse complement strand
TTGGTTTTAAGAACTCCTTCAGAAAATGTTAAATCTTTTTTCAGTTCTTTAAACCACAAAGGATGTGTAAAATCACCTGTTCCAAGCAGGTTAAGACCTTTCATTAGGGCATATTTTTCTAGATTAGCAATATTTAGCTGAGTAGATGTAGCTCTAGAATATCGTCCGTGTATGTGTAAGTCAGAGATTACTTTCATAAAAAGAGTATTTTTATTTAGTTTTTATATGTTTCCTTTCTCTAAGCAAAATACTGCTGAATATTCAGCTCAACAATAATAAACAATATATACAGAAGTAATAAAGAAATTCCTTCTAAATATGTAAATTTTTCTCCGCTGCGTACAAATGTTGCAAATAAGACTAAGGATAGTATCATGAATGTTGCACTTGTTAAAAACAAAAAGAAATTAACAGTTATTGGAAATATTAATGCTGCAACAGCTAAAACCAAGGTTGAATTCATTACAACACTTCCGATTAAGTCTCCTATTGCGAATTCTGCATGGTTTCTAGTCATTGCTTTTACAGTAAATACTAATTCAGGTAATGAAGTTCCTAGTGCTAAAAAGAATAGGCCCACAAATATTGGCGGAAGCATTAATCCTAATGCTAAGTCTGTTCCGTATTGTACAACATAATGCGAGCTTACATATAATAATATTGTGCTAACTAGGAATATAGCTATTGAACTAATAACCTTCCATTTTTTTGTTTTATTTTTAAGTTTGGCAGTATATTTTTTTTTAGTTTTAAGAAGATGATGAAGATATACAAAAAATACAATCAATAATATTATTGCATCTATCCTTGATAATACGCCCCCTATTAGCATTAATATCATTGGCAAAGCAGCTAAACCAATCATTACAATTACGTCTTTTTTTATTGCCAAACGGGTTATTTTTACTTTTCTAGCTAATATTACTGCAATTCCTCCAATTAAAGTTATGTCGGCTATGTTTGAACCTATTACAGTTCCAAATACTAATGCAGAATTCTTAGCCAGGGCAGAATTGATTCCAATAAAAAGTTCAGGTAAAGAAGTTGAAAAGGCCATGATAATAAAAGCGCCCATGTATTCGCTTATTCTCAAGAATCTGGTGATAATAACCAGACTGCGAACTACGAAAGATCCGCTCACTACAAGAACTATGCAGCTTAAAACAAATAGTAATATAGTTAAGGTAAGCATATTCTAATTTTAAGAATTAGTGTTTTTATATGTTTCGTTTATTTTAGTAACTGCGGGCTTGACGAGCAGGGCGAGGAAACCCGCTTCGCTCCCAGTTGGCGAAATAACTGTTTTTATATGTTTCGTTTATTTTTAAAGTTATTTTACAGTAAAATATTTAAAGCAGTATTAGTATAATAGGTAAAATGAGAAAGAAAAAAAAGGACTCTGTTGTAGGAGGAGTTATTGTCAGTATTGTTTCGCATATAATATACATATTAGGTTTATCTTTAATCATTCCTATGTTGTTTTTGTATTTTTTCCCTCAAAGACTTTGGACTGCTGTTTCATATGCTAAGCCGATTCTTTATGTTTCTGTTGGTTTGGTTATTTTAAGTATGTTAGTATTATATATGTATAATAAGTCTATTGGAAAGACTTTTTTTAGTTTAGGTTTAGCAACTTTTGTTCCTGGTTCAGTTGCTTTGTTATTCTCGGTTTATAATAAAGAGATAATTTTTAGTTATATTAAGAAGTATGTTGTGAGTTTTGAATTAATCGAACCGTTGATAGATACTTATTTGGCTCATGCTTTGCCAACTGTTTGGATAGTTACTATTGTTTACCTAATAATTGGTTTTGTTTTTATCTGGATCGGTGTTCAGAAATTAAGAATGGAATCAACAGAATCAATGGCAAAAAGAGTTTTCGGTCCTAGGGCAAGGATTTTGAGATAACGCCAAATTATCGAACAATTTGGCAGAATAGAAAAAATCGCATAATTACATATTTCATCTAATAATAAATTATGTGATATTTAATCGATTTTTTCTATAGCTTCTTTTAACTTATTCATTCCAGTTCCGTTCTCAGCAGAAATAGGTATTGCTTTTAGTTTAGAAACTTTTTTCCTCTAAGGAATATTTTTATTAGATTATAGATATAACCAAAGACATACTAAACGCACAATTATTTATGTCTTTTGCTATATCCTGATCTTGATTGTAACTCTTTAATTCCTTTAACAAGGACAGAAAGTATGCCTTAACTTTAAATAGCTTCTTTATATGCTGTTTAGTATGGCTTTAGAAGATACTGTTATTGCAAGACCTGAAAAAATTGAAGCATTGTATAAAAGGAACCCCATTAAATATCTTAAAGTACTTGAAGAACTGAATTTAATGCCTTTGACTGTTAAGATTTTATGTAGTGATCCAGGCAAAGCTCTTCTTCATTTTGCTTCTTGGGTTAATTTTAGTGGAGGGTTGCATTCGGTCAAGTATAGACCGCATATTTCTCAAAGAGTAGATCTTTTAGAAGTTCTTAAAAGCGAAAAATTAGCCGCCCTAGAACAGGAATATAAACTTTCAGATAGCGGTAATAGATCATATCTGGAATTAAAAACTAATAGCGGAATTTTTGGCCGGATGGTTTATTGTATGGGCATTCCACTTCCAAACGGAACTAATCGTTCAACAAAACCTTATTATGCTAAGGATTTGCCTTATTTTATTAAAGATATTATGAATTCTAAACCTTCTGAGGATGAGATTAATGAAAGAAAAAATCTTTTAACGATTATTGCAAGAGTTTTATTCAAAGATCGTTTTAAAAAACATACAGGTGAATGGAAAAAAGATAATTATTATTTGCAATTAAATCGTCATAAAACAAGAAAACAGGCAAGGTCTTATGGAACACAGATTGTTGATTTCTTAAATGAAACATTCAGAAAAGGAAATAATCAAGATGTTTTTGATTATGATGCAATTTCTGTTTTTAAAAAAAAGAAAAAAGGTTTATTCCGTTGCGAATTAAGATTATCTGATGATAACGTAGGTTATTTAATCACTAAAGAACCGCATATTTTAGAAACTAACGCGGTTTATTAAAATAAAATAGAAAATAATAAAAAAATTAATTTATAGGATAAAGGTTCTTACATTTAATAATCACTTCTCTCTCGGCATTTGTTTTGACCGGTCCTGGAAGTAAACCTTGTGTCAGAGCCATTCCTTGTGCAACACAGTCAGTATATGCTATTTCTATAGGTCTTGTATCTACTTTTGGTTCTGTTATTATTGTAGGTCTAACTTCCCTTATTTGTTGTGCGCATGTTTGTGCTGTGTAGTCACTTACATCGCCTCCAAAACTTGACTTGCATCCGGCAATATTTGGTAGGCCAAATACTCCTTGTCCTCCGCCTATAGTTGTTACTTTTATAACAGTTCCATAGCCTT
>DAOVMP010000100.1 GCA_030630695.1 Candidatus Woesearchaeota archaeon | reverse complement strand
GAGGTGTACTCACTGGGCTAATATCCCAGCGCCGGCGCTAATATTTTCTAATCACACACAGAAAGATTTAAATATTAATCATTCTTTCTAATCACTGATGAAATGGGTGGTAGTATTTTTGATCTTGATTCTTCTATGTAGTTCTGTTTCTGCTGATTGGAATGCGGTTTATAATAACACCTGTGGTAATAAAGCTATTGAAATGGGAGAAGATTGTGATCCTCCAGGCAAAAAATGTTATGTTCCAGATTCATATCAAGATGGAACTTGTGATGTAGACTGCATTTGCCAGGAATACATACTCGCGGTCTGCGGCAATGGTTATTTAGAAGATGATGAAAAATGCGAAAAAGATGATGACTGTCCTATGTTTAATTACTGCAATGCTAATTGTGAGTGTATTCCTAAGATAGCCTCTGAAACAAATAAAACTGAAGAAACGATTGAAAAAGAAATGAATAATACAAAAACAAAAGAAATCGTAATCAAAAAAGAACTTGATTCTAAAGTCAATGAAACAGTTGTTGTTTATGAGGAGTTTGTGATCAATGAATCTTATTTTGAAAGAGAAAATTTTAATGAATCTTTAGGTATTAAGATTACAGGTGCTGTAACTAAAGTTACTACATCTCTTTTTGGAAGTTTATGGAATTTAATTAAAGGGTGGTTGTTATGAAGATAAAAGTATTTTTAATTATAGCAATGTTGTTATTCGCAGTTTCAGTTGCTGCCGAAGAAGGTAAAATTGATTTTGAAGTTCCATTGACAGAGAGCGTTTTTGCAAGATGTCAAAATGGTATTTTAGAAGGCGGCGAATCTTGTGATTTAGGCACTAAAGAGAATCCAGCAGACCATAATATGTGTGATGATTTAGGAAAAATTCTTAAGATTGTTCAGGTCTGCCGTTCTGAAACTTGTTCTTGTTTTCCTGATAGAATGGACTGCGGCAATGGTATCAGAGAAAGTGCTGAATGGTGTGATCCTGGAACAAAAGAAAGTCCTGAAGAAAATGATTTATGTCCTCAATTGTCTGAATTAATGGGAAGAAACATGACTTGTAATCCTGATTCCTGTTTATGTAAAGCAACAGATGATCTTGCTGCAAGTACTGTTTGTGGTGATGGAAAAATAGAATATAATGAAGAATGTGAAGAAGATAGTGATTGTGATGAAGGCAGAGAATGTAAGGGATGCAATTGTATAATTAAAATTCCTAAGATGAATCAAACTAAGATAGATGAATTGTTGAATCAGTCTGATATTCCAACTCCTGAAGAGAAAAAAGAGATTGAAATGAATAAAGTTAAAGAGTTTGATTATCATGATTTAGTAGGTTCTGAAGTTCCGGAGTTTTTTTATAGTGATTTTAAAAAAGCATATGTGAATGTTTATGTCAGCAAAGGCGATAGTGATTATATTGTTGGTGTTAGAACAAAGCATAATGTTGTTCAGGAAATTCTAGACGGTGGTTATGAAGAGCCAACTAGAGAGGTTTTTATTGATGAAGAACTTGCTCAGTCGATTATTGACAGTGGTGATAGATATGATGCTTTTGAAACCGCAGCATTAGAAGGGAAAATAGATTATAATGCTAAAGGAATTTTTGCACGTATGTGGATGTGGTTTAAGGGGATTTTTAGATGAAAGTGCTGATGCGTGGTTTGCCGATGAAACAATTTAATATTCGTAACGACCTGAGCCACGAAGTGGCGAAGAGGAGAGGCAGACTAGGCCTCGCACCAGTACTGGCTATTTTAATCATTTTACTTTTGGTTTTGTCAGCCTGCGGTCCGAAAATTTCAGGAGAATTGAAAACTCGACAAAAAGTTGTTAAAAAAGCTGTTGAATTTGTTCCTCCTAAAGAGGTTTTTATAGAACATAATGTTTCTAATGTTATTAAACAAATGCATGGCTTGGATAAGATTGAATACGGATTTGATAACGATAATAATCTAGTTAGAATTCAGAAAAAAGATCAAATAATTTATTTTTATTACAAAGATGGTTTTTTAAGAAAGATTTCAGATGGTTCTAAGTCTGTTGAATTGGAATATTACAATGGTTTTCTTTCTTCTGCGTTAGGCGATACAGAATTGCCTGTTAAATATTCAATGGAAAACAATCTTTTGAAAAGTGCAGATGATTATTCTTTTACTTATACTGCTGAAGAGGATTTATGGATTACTAAAGAAGGTGCTGGTGCAGGATTAACTTTTTATTATGAAGATGGTGTTTTGGATTTTATTAAAAAAGGCAATATAGTTACTCATTTTTATTATAATGACAAAGATCAGGTAAAACATGTTGAAGACGGCTCTAATCATTTGATTTTAGCTTATGGTAGAGGGCAAAAATTAGCTTCTTTGTCTGGTAATATGTATGGGACTGGGGAAATGTTTGATTATGGTAAAGGTAGGATTTCGATTATTTCAAATGTAGATGAAAGTGTATTTTACGGTGATGAAGAAAATTTGAAAACAGTTTTTGATATGTATTTGTCTTGTACCAGGTTTAGAAGAGATATTAGTGTTTTTGAACCTATTGCTTATGTTGTTTATAGTGATTATTTTAATAAATCAGTTTATGATTATATGTTGGAGAATTTTTATTGTGAGTGGATACCATGAAAGTTCATAAAGAAATTCCATTAGCTGAGATGACTTTAAGACGATACGAAAAGCCTTATAAATTAAGCGGAAGGCCTCTTATTAAGAAATTATGTCTCAGTATCGGTCTACTACAACCAGGAGACAGTCGAGATGTAATCGTAGACATTTTCCACACGATTTTGAAAAATTCTAACTTAAACAGTAAAGAAATCGAGGAAAAAGTGATTAGTACACGGAAAAAGGCAAAACTTCCATTACTCGGCATCGCCTCATCAAACATTAGACGACAACTAAAAAGACTCAAAGACCTACACCTAATCGAAAGAACAGGCAACTCGTATAGATTAAACGAAAATTCTACTCTTCCAGAAATATTTGATGAAAAAATCGAAGCGATTTACCTAAAATCAATTCAAAATCGTGTTAAAGAGTATTTTGAAGCAGTGCATAAGGAATTAAAACAACAAGATTCCACTAATCAAAAATAAACCATCGAAGTGGAATTTGTTGTGCTCGAGAACCACTAGATTAGCGGAATCTTGAGCATCAAAAACCATTCGACTATGAAATTAAAGAGGAAATATCACTATAAATCAAATAGTGGTTGTTGACAGATGAAAATTGATGTGTATATGCCTAGAGAGGATTCTCATCTATTGCAAAAAGAGGTTTTGAATTATGCTAAAGGAAATGT
>DAOVMP010000028.1 GCA_030630695.1 Candidatus Woesearchaeota archaeon | reverse complement strand
TATTAAACATTATAATGAAGTAAGACTACATATGAGTCTTCATTATAAAACACCAAAAGAAATATGGAATGACTTAACTGTGCCCTAGTTTCGTGTTGTGCCCCACTTTCGGGATATTAGAATAGTTTATAGTAAAGAAATGTTTAAATAGTTGTCTATTAATATAAATATTATGTTAACTGAAAAACTAGATAGGTTATGTGTAAGAGACAGGAATAGAAAAGGTCGACCTGCAAGAGACGAGCACGGAAGACTTTTCACTGAAGAAGATTTTAACTTCAGAGGCCCGGTCCCTGGATTGGCTTCATTTGGTGATCCAGATGTAGATTTTACAGATGATCTTGAAAAACCATACATTGCTCCCGCGATTAAAAAATGCCCTGGTTTAGAATATGTTTATCATAACATAAAAGACGATTATAAATAGTTCTTAAAGCAATAAAATCAACACCACAGCTACAATAACATATGCCGCTCCACTTTTAATTAACAATTTTTCATCTTTCAAATTCAAACTTCCTGTTGTTATTCCGTATAAAAACTGTGCTCCTGCTAATGGCAGGAAATAATCATATGCTAAAAATGCTAATGCTCCTAAAAACGCATAAATCAATATTTGATTTACTTTTTTGTGATAAAAATAGTATAAGAATAATACTAATGCTCCAATCCATACAAAGTGAACAATGTCGCGATATTCATACATTACAATAAAAATACAGACTGTGAATAATGCTTTCTGTAATAAAAATAAGTAATTTCTGCCTTGTTTTACTTCTTTTTTTAGGTATTTTCCTAATAAATATCCTGCGAATAATCCTAATGCAACTATTATTATTGTGATAATGTATTCTTTTGCCATTCAGAATGCCCCCACTGAATTAGTAAATCTGCCTCAATTTTAGGTATATCACATGCTCCATAACAGCTTCCTAGCCATATTGAAATCTGTGCAGATGTTTTACTCTCTAGTTCCTTAGCAATCTCTCCAGCCTTAGGCTTAAGTCCATCTGGCAGTTGTATAACTACTGTTTTGGCTTGAGTTCTATTTATTTTCTGTATTGCCTTGTCTAACTCCAAGTCGTATTCCATATTATAGTTTAATATAGACTAATTTAAAAAGATAACCTTTTTAAATCCCTCTTAACATTCTATCTAATGTGCCCCTGTAGCTTAATGGTGGAGCGCGCGGCTGTTATAGTCTTCTACAGAGACCGCGCGGTCGCAGGTTCAAATCCTGCCGGGGGCGTTCATTTTCAATAATTCATATCTTTGTGTAATATTCGTTTTAGAAGGAAGGTATCCTAATTTTTTCCATACATCATATCTCGTAATATGATTAAAGGATCCAAAGCCAACATCATTCATCCATTTATCAAGTTGATGTCTGCCAGAAATATATACATAATAAACAATATGCTCTTTATCCAATCTTTTCTTAAATGCATTTCCTGCATGAAATTTAAAACCTAATTCTTTTAAAAGAAGAATTATTAATTCATGTAAGGTTTTACAACTTGTGTGAAAATCAATAACAGGATAATCGATACCTTTTCTCGTCTTAAAATTTAAACTAAAATCAGTATCTGCTAATCCTCTTAAAAAAGCTCTTTTTATTTCTAGAGAAGAATTAGTTATTATATCTGGAATTCCAATATTAGTTTTAGGACTTTGAGAAATACCACACACTTCATGTAAAAAAGTAAAAATGCCCTTTGATCTAAAATATATCTTAACTGTTCCGGTTGTTGTTTTTCTAACTTTAACCTCTTTATTAAAGAGATCTTTGAATAACCTACGCAAAATAGTATTGTACCAATCAAACTCATTAAGTAAATTACCATCATAAGACATTAAATAATCTACTTTTCCCGTTCTTACTGTCTTTTTAAGATATCCATCACCTACTTGTATGCCCAACAAATATGCTAAATTAGTATCTAAATACTCTGGAACTCTTATATTAGATTTTAGATCATTTTTACTGAATAATACCTTAGATAAATCAATTTTTTTCTCCTTTTCACACTCCATTTTCTCGCTCCAAAATCTCAATCAAATGCTGAGATTTCCTCGGTTTATTAGGAAATCTCATTTTTTCCGGAAAAGAGGACGTTAAGCAGAACTGCATAATTGATTTTCGCGTCGCTAGACCGAAAAGCATTATTTAGCTGTTCTGCGTGTCCTCTTTTCAGAGAATTTGACGGTTTTATTATTTTTATGTTTCACGCATATATGTCCAGTGGCTCAAGCAGATGTAACCATAACTTTTATAAAACGGCATATTTTAATCTATACTAATTGGGCCTGTGGCTTAGCCTGGTAGAGCGCACGACTGATAATCGTGAGGTCCGGAGTTCAAATCTCCGCAGGCCCATAGGGCCATTAAGTGCCTGCGCTTAATGGACCAATTTTGATCAAACCATCAAAAATGCAAAGCATTTTTGGGGTTCCAAAAAACAAGTTTTTTGAGAACTTTGTAAAAGTTTGGTTCCAAATCTCCGCAGGCCCATTCCTATTTAAATCGGTGAAAACAATGCCATATACAATAAAAAAAGTCAAAAATGCAACTCCTAAAGAGATTACTTGTGGAATTCTAAGAAATTTAACTACAAAAGAAGATTTCAAAGATATGGATTTTTGCCATGTAACTGTTAAAGATAAAACTCAAGAACATTATCATAAAGAATTAACAGAATGTTATTATGTATTAAAAGGATCTATTGAGATGGAAATTGATGGTAAAAAAGAAAAATTAGAAGAAGGTGAATTAGTAATGATTTATCCTCATACTAAGCACAAAGCTTGGAAATCAAGTGAACAAGATGCAGAACTACTAGTTATATGCTGTCCTCCTTGGGCAGAAGAAGATGAGATATTAAGTGAATAGATTTCTTAACCCACTGCTCAACCCTCCACAACCTATATAAATACTCTATAGTTAGTATATATAATGAATTCAGTTTTGAAAATAGAGAAGAAATATGCAGATTCTATAACTAATTTAGCTCTGGATACTCTAAAGAATAATAAGCAAGCTCTAATTTTCGTAAATACTAAAAGATCGGCTGAAAAATGTGCAGAAGAGATTAGTAAGAAATTAAAACAGTCTAATAAAGAATTAACAGATTTATCAACTCAATCATTAAAAGCAGTTTCAAAGCCAACTCGACAGTGTAAACGATTAGGTATTTGCTTGGAAAAAGGCATTGCTTTTCATCATGCTAGCCTGCATGCTAAGCAGAAAGATTTGATTGAATCTAATTTCAGAAAAGGAACAGTTAAAATCATTTGCTGCACTCCAACATTAGCAGCAGGATTAGATTTGCCAGCTTTCAGAGCGATTATAAGAGATGTGAAAAGATATACCAATAGAGATATGGTTAATATTCCTGTTTTAGAATATTTGCAGATGTCTGGCAGGGCAGGAAGACCGAATTATGATACATATGGCGAAGCTATTCTGGTTTCTTCAAGTGATGGTCAAAAAGATGAATTGTTTGAAAAATACGTTCATGGTGAACCAGAAGAGATTTATTCAAAATTGGCTGTTGAACCTGTTTTAAGAACTTATTTATTATCCTTAATTTCAACTAAAGTAATTAATACCAACGATCAAATAATCAACTTCTTTAGTAAAACGTTTTGGGCGTTTCAATACAAAGATATGAATCAATTAAAAATAACTATTAATAAAATGTTAAAATTATTAGAATCTTGGGAGTTTATTCAATTTACAGATAATAAGTTTAGAGCTACTGTTTTAGGCAAGAGAATTACAGAACTATATATAGATCCTTTAACTGCAAATCAGTTTGTAATTAATTTAGAAAAAGCATCTAATCAAATAAAACCTATTGCTTTGCTGCAATTGGTTTGTAATACGTTAGAAATGCGTCCATTATTACGGGTTAAATTAAAAGAATACGATGATTTTCAAGAAGAAATGTCTAGATACGAACAGTATTTTTTAACTGATGAACCCTCTATGTTTGATCCAGATTATGATGAATATTTTAATTCTTTTAAAACTAGTTTGATGTTAAATGAATGGATTAATGAAAAAGACGATGATTACTTAATGAATCAGTATGATATTGGTCCAGGAATTACTAGAATGAAAATAGAAACAGCTAATTGGTTATTATACGCTGCTTATGAAATTGCTAGAATTCAACAAAAACAGGATATTTTAAAAGAGATTATTAAATTAAAATATAGATTAAGATATGGTGTTAAAGAAGAGTTATTGCCTTTATTAAAACTTAAACAAGTAGGTCGGGTTAGAGCAAGAAAGCTTTTCAGAGCTAATTTAAAGAAATTATCTGATTTAAAAAAAGCAAAGCCAGAATTATTAGCACAAATAATTGGTAGTAAGAAATTAGCATTAGATATTTTAGATCAAGTAGGTGTTAAAATTGAAACAAATAATAACAAAGGACAGCTCAGTGACTTTTCACAACGAAAAGTTTGATGAGGACTATCATTGCTTGGCAGGAGCAGCTTCTGAAGCTAGGATTAAGTTTGTAGAGCCCTGCTTAATTAATGTATTAGCTAAAAAAGGATATATTTCTATTTTAGATGTTTGTTTTGGTCTTGGTTATAATTCTGCAGCAGCAATTGACGCAGCATTAAAAGTAAATCCTGACTGTAAAATAAGAATAATCGGTCTAGAAAATGATGAAAACTTATTTGAATTGATAAAACAAATTAAAACTCCTTTTAAGTCGTATAAATTGATTCAAAAATTAGATAAATTTAATTTATTAATAATAGATAACAATATTCAGATTAAAATAATCTTAGGTGATGCAAGGGATTCGATTAAAACTATAAACGAAAAATTCCACGCAGTTTTCCTAGATCCGTTTTCACCGAAAAAATGCCCAGAACTATGGACTAAAGAATTCTTTAGTGATATAAAAAATGTAATGAAACCAGGTTCAATCTTAGCAACTTATTCCTGCGCAACTCATGTAAGAGATAAACTAAGAGAACTCGGTTTCAAAGTCAAAGACGGCCCAATCTTCGGCAGAAAGAGTGCAAGTACTGTTGCTAAGATAGTTGAAGGACATGAAAAGTTTGGTAAATAAATATCATATGAAACTATTGCGCACAAGAACCTTCGTACTGCTCTCTAATCAATTCAACACCTTCAGAAATAGAATGAAACATAATTCCACCACTTTTAGCTTTCGATGTATTCAGGGAAACATCTTTTGGTCTTCTTGCAATTTGTTGTTTTTCAGGAATAGGAATTAATTCTGATTTATTTCTAACAATTCTTTCCAGAGCTAAGCCTAATTCATATTTAATTATATTTTCTGATCCTGCTAAATGATATACTCCTGAATGATTACGTTCCAATATGACTTTAATTGCATTACAAACATCATCTACAAGCAAAGGTTGCCTTTTTTGATCACTATTTACTTCTGCGTTTTTTCCGCGAATAATTTTTGAAAAAAAGCCATTATTTTTTTTCACCGAATTAAAACCATAAACAATATCAAATCGAAGAATTACAGGATCTGCTAATTTAAGTGCTTCTTGTTCTGCGTGTAACTTTGTTTTACCATAAAAATTAATAGGGTTACATTGATCAGATTCTTGGTAATTTCCAATAATTCCATCAAAAACATATACAGTCGAAATATATATTAGTTTACTGCCTTGCTTTCTGCATGCATCTACAACATTTTTGGTTCCAATATAATTAATATTCGTTGCTACTTCTTTGTTTTCTTCACAAAGATTAGGATCTGCCATTGCTGCAGTATGAATCACAACATCTGGTTTTTCTTTATTGATAAAATTTTCAACAGTTTTATTATCCGTAATATCTAATTTATGCAATCCTGGTTGTTCTTTACTTTTATATGTTCCAACTACAGGACATGTTTCACTTAGTATCTCCAATAATTTACTTCCAAGAAACCCGGATCCACCAATAATCGCAATTTTACCCATTATTATCTTCTCCTAGATCTATTCCTTGAAGAAGGTCTAGTATTCCTTGAAAAAGATTTTCTTTGTCCAGAACTATGTCCTCTTTGAAAACTTTTTTTATGTTTAAATCGATTAGGTCTTTGAGAAAAATCGCTTTTTTCTTTAATAGTTCCTTTTAGATAAGGTCTTTCTTCTTTTCGAATATCAAAATCACGATAAGTGTCTGTTAATCTAGCAAAGCTGTCATAATCTCTGTAAGCTAGAATATTTATAACAACACCATCCCTGCCAGCTCGAGCAGTTCTGCCAATTCTATGTATATAATCTCCTGGTTCTTTTGGTATGTCAAAATTGTAGATATGTGTTACTCCTTCGATATGT
>DAOVMP010000099.1 GCA_030630695.1 Candidatus Woesearchaeota archaeon | reverse complement strand
ATTGCAGGCAGAAGTTAAGGCGTTTAGAGATAAGATTACAGAAAAAAAGAATTTGATTCAGGATATTTCAAAAGAGATTGAAGCTAAAGGCGGAACAGAACAGGTTGCCTTGCAAAAAGAGGTTGAAAAACTAAGAGTTGATATTGCAACATTAAAAACTAAGATTACTTCTCATAAGAATGAGATTGGAAGGATTACTCAGAGAAAAGAGCAGTTAAAGCTTAATTTTGAAGAATTAGAAAAGAAAACAGTATTTATTACAGATCAAAGAAAAGAGTTTAAAGAAAAGCAAAAGTATTTTGATTCTAATGTTAAAGAATTAAATGAAAAGATCTCGGCTTTTAAAAAGAAACACAAGTTAGATGAATCTGGAGAGATTGAGCAGAAAGTTGAAGCAATTGATAAAAAAGCAGAGAAAAAACAGTCAGAAATTCAGTCTTTACGAGAAAAACAGCAGTCTTTGTTAAGGGAAAAAGATAAAAATGAGTTTCAAATAGAAGCAATTGATGATCAGATAAAAAAAGTAAAATCACTGGAAAGAAAACACAAAGATGAAATAGATGTTCTTAAGAAAAAGAAAGAGCAGTTCAAGAAATTAGTTATGGAACTAAATGAGCTGTTAAATGCTGATTCTGCTAATGCGGTTACGCTGGCTGATCTGAAAAGGAATATTCAGTTTCAGAAAGAAAAAATAGAGAAATTAAAAGTCAAGAACGCAGGTATTAAAGAGCATTTATCTGCTAATATTGCTGTTAAAAAGGTTTTTGAAAACAGAAATCAGTTAGGACAGATATATGGGACAGTAGCTGAATTAGGAACTACTAATGAAAAATATTCCTTAGCTTTGGAAATTGCAGCTGCTCAAAAGATTAATAGTGTAGTTGTTGACGATGATAAAGTAGCGGCGGATTGTATCAAATTCTTAAAAAAGAACAGATTTGGTGTTGCTGCTTTTTGCCTTTGAATAAGATTAGGCCTTTTAGTGCTAAGCCAAATATTAAGGATTTGGCTAAACAGTCTGGTGTTGTTGGTTTGGCTGTTGATTTGATTGATTTTGATCCTAAATTTAAGGATATTTTCTCTTATGTTTTTGGAAATACTTTGGTTATTAATTCTATTGATACTGCCAGGAAAATAGGCATTGGAAAAATCAAGATGGTGACGTTAGATGGTGATTTGGCAGAGGTTTCTGGTGCTATGATTGGTGGTTTTAGACATAAGACAAAAGGAAGTTTTAAGCAGAAGGATTTAACAGATGATATTAAGGAGTTGGACAGAAAAGTTAAATCAGGTGATAAAGATATTTCTAAGTTTGAAAAAGAACGAATGGACAGTGAGTTAAAGATTAATAAGTTAAGAGAATTAAAAGCTAATTTAGAAGGAGAGATAATTAAGACTGAAAAGAGCTTGCATCTGGATTCAACAGATCTTGAAGCTAATCAAGAATATAAGAAAGAATTGCAGAAAAGCATTGAAGATAATGCTAAACAAACAGAAGAAATAGAAAATAAGATTGCAGATGAAACAGAAGTTTTAACTCAGTTAAAAGTTGGAAAACAAACATTAAGAAATCAGATTAGTGAGTTAAGGAATCCCAGATTATTGGCAGAATTAAATTCTTTTGAGCAGAAAAGAAAAGAATTTGGTGAAGACAAGATTAAAGTTGATGCTGAATTAAAGAATTTAGATTTGCAAGAAAAGGAAATGGTTGGAAGAGATAAGGAAAATACTTTAAAAGTCATGAAAGAGCTTGAAAAAGAAGAAAAAGCCTTTGAAAATGAAATAAAAGATTTTGATTCTGTGATAAAAACTTCTTCTGTTGCTTTAAAGAAAAAGGAAAAACAACAGGAAACTCTGCATACCCAATTTAAAGATTTATTTAATAAAAGAAACAAAGCAAGTGATGAGATAAATGCTCTAGAGAGTAAGATTTTGGGTGTTGAAGAAAATTCTAGAAAAGTAGAGATTAGTGTTAATACTTTATCTATTGAAGAAGCTAGGTTAAAAGCAGAGTTTGCTGGAATGGATGCAGAATTTGCTCAATATGATGGTGTTGAATTAAATATGAAAAAGTCTGAAGAAGACTTGAAAAAAGAAATCACGTCCTTCGAAAGAATGATGTCTAATATTGGTTCTGTTAACATGAGGGCCTTGGAGATTTATGAGACTGTGGAGAAGGAATTTAATATTTTAATGGAGAAAAAAGCGGTTTTAGGTGAAGAAAAAGATGATGTTTTGAATTTAATGAATGAGATTGAGATTAATAAGAAAGATTTATTCTTAGATGCTTTAGAGGTTGTGAATAAGAATTTTAGGGATATTTTCCAAAATCTATCTACCAAAGGAGATGCTTATTTAGAACTTGAGAATCCTGAACAGCCGTTTGAAGAAGGCATGAGGATTAAAGTTAAGCTGACTAGTGAGAAGTTTATGGATATTAGAAGTCTTTCAGGCGGTGAAAAGACTTTAACTGCTTTAGCTTTCTTATTTGCGATTCAGGAGCATGAACCGGCTTCTTTTTATGTATTAGATGAGGTTGATGCTGCGTTGGATAAAACTAATTCTGAAAAATTGGCAAATCTGATTAGAACGTATTGTAAAAAAGCACAGTATGTGGTTATTTCACACAATGACGCAGTTATTTCAGAAGGAGATGTCTTGTACGGTGTTTCTATGAAGCCAGAAACAGGTTTAAGTGCTGTTGTTAGTTTAAAGGCTTAGATTTTCTCCAAAATTATTCTTATCTTCCTTACAGTTTCATTCCAGTGAGCTTTTTCTTTAACTGTTTTTCTTGCTTCTTTTCCTAATTTTTTCATTTGTTCTGGATTGTCTAGTAGAGTTGTTAGTTTGTCTACGAGTGCTGAGACATCTCCTCGAGGAAATATCATTCCGTTTTCTTCGTCTTTTATGTGTGTTCTTATTATTCCTACTGGTGTTCCTATTGTTGCTATACCTGTTGACATTGCTTCTAAAGTTGATAATGATGTTGTTTCTGTTAGAGAAGGCAAGACATAGATATCCATTGCTTGTAGGTAGGGGATTATATTATCTTTTGAGCCGGTTTTTATGATTTTTAGATGATTTGGTATTTCGTCTAGTAATCCTCCGCCGACTATTAATAGAATTGTATCTTTGTATTTTTGATTTATTTTAATAAATGCTTTTGTCAGTGTTTTCAAATCTTTTTCTCTGCCTATTCTTCCTGCAAATCCTATTACTGTGTATCTGGAAGGTATTTTGAGATTTTTTTTAGCTCGATTTTTAGATAATGGGGGGGCGTATTTTCCTGGATTGATTCCTAATTCAACTATT
>DAOVMP010000125.1 GCA_030630695.1 Candidatus Woesearchaeota archaeon | reverse complement strand
TAAGTATTCCTAAGGAAGAAGTTTTAGCATAGAATTAAATTACATAAACTTAATTCACTGCTGCTTTTCTAATGCTATTAGACTTCTTAATTACTGCATCAAGATTTTCTTCAAAATTCTGAAGATTTCTTTCTATATCGTTAATATTCTTAGCAATTTCATCTTCAGATCTTCCAATATTTCTCAATATTTGCTCAAGATCTGCTTTTAAATTAGGATTTCTTCTCATTTCAGAAACTTTTTCAAATGCTTTTGCAAAATCATCGCGAGTTAATGCTTGTTTAATTATTTTTCCATCTACTTTCACTGTTTTTTGCAAATGAGGAAATTTACATAAAAATGAATCTGCACTCACTGCCATCATATCGAGATATTCAAATGTTTCTGCATAACCTACTCTATTCATGAATAAAGATTCAGTGTCAAATATAACCATTTTGCCAGTTTCATCAAAATATAAATTCGCGCTTCTTATATCCTCATAACCAAATATTAAATCAAGAACAGCGATATCTGATCTTTGGCTAGGTTTTAAATGTTGAAATTTGTATAAATCTTCTTTAATATTTGGCAAGAATTCAGATACTAAGTGGATTCTGTCTTTTTCTCCAACATATGCAAATGTTTTAGGAACATCTATACCTGAAAAATAAGATTTTATTATTTCTCTTCCCGCAAGTTCATTCTGAACTCTTGTAAGAGACGATGGACCTAACCCTTCTTTAAATATATCTGCCAGTTTTTGGGAATATTCTCCTGGAAAAAACATATCTTCTAATAATTCTTTCTCAGATTTAAAAGTTTTTTGAATAAACTCTTTACCATTAACTTCAATTTTTTGAGCATTATGCAAACTACTTTCCATTTCTTCCCCTTTTACTTTTGATAAATCAACGCCATATTCTGTAACAATATCATCTAACGAATTTATTTTTCCACGAATATTTTCAGGAATTTTAACTGGTTTTCTTGTGGCAGAAGGTTCTGGAGTAACAACACGTTTGAAATCTTTCTGCCAATCTTCAAACTGAGTAATCTTTCTTTCGTAAACTTTCTTATAACCATCATACTGAGCTTGATACTTAGCAATATCCTCTGCATTACCATCTGCCTTAACCTTAGCAAGCGTTTCACCCAAACCATCTAAAGTCTTTTTCAAATCAACCTTGCCTTGTTTAATAACACCATCAACACTTTTATCAGCTTTACTAAAAAACTTAACAACATCAGCATCTGATAATTGTAATTCCGTCTTCAAAATATTTTTAATTTTATCAGAACTATGACCCATTCTTTTCAAAAACATAACTGTATGGCCTTCTCCTTGCAATCTAACAATATCTGATAATGCTGAACCCAAATTATCAGAAATATCCAAGTATCCGCGCATTCTTGTTCCGCCATATAAAATTTCCGGACTTTGAATTCCCAACCAATATTGATTCATACTTAAAGGGGTGAGATATGTGCCGGATTTAGCTTCTTTAGGAATCTTATCAACTAATGGATTGATAGGATACATACCTACTTTTTGAAATAATGCTGCAGAGCCAGGATGCTGAGCAAATGCTTCTGTTCTAAACCGATAATGAGAATCCCAATATTTTTGAAATTTAGGATTATACCCTGCTTCCCATGATTCACTTGAAAACTTTTTTGCATATTCTAAGAAGTATTCCTGCCATAATTTTACAGCTTCACTTCCAACACCCTTACTTTCAAGATTAACTATAATATCTGCCAAATAAATTGTTGGCGGAACGCTTACAGGTCCGGTTGCAGTCATTTTTGTTAGTATCCCCGGATGATACTCGTATGCCATTGTAATAATCTGATTGCCATCTACATCTTTAATCTTAAGAGTATCCCCATCAATAATTGGGCCTGCTAATTTTAACCCGGTTTTTCTTTCTAATCCTTCTTTTAATGTAACACCATATCCTTCAAAATATTTTTGTCCCTTTGCGTCTAATGCTCGATTTATTATATCTGCATTAGGAGAAGGTGTAATGGCTTTAGGAATTGCAACGTCGTCAACAGGCCTAAACGCAGGAGCAGGAACTTCTGCTTTCAAAGCCTTTTGTTCTTCTAAAACTTTAGCTGGTGATTTTAATTTTCCCGGAGTTTTTCCTTCATCTACTGCTTTTCCTGCTGCTTTTGATAATTGTTTAGGATAATCCTCTGTTAATTCAGTAACAATTCTTTTTGGAATCGAAGTCTTTTTTGCAGCTTCTGCAGAATTATCTGCAATTTTAACTAATTCATCATTTCCTGTTAATTTACCAATTCTTTCACTTGTTTCTGCTAATAATTTTTCATTTTTACCTGTTGCTTCAAGCATTGCTTTTGCACCGTATTCATCAAGACCTGATTTTGTAACCATATCTTTGGCAGTTGTATAAGCCCACCCATCGACAATTTTTCCTTCTTTAGTCAATGCTTCTTTGAGTGCTTTGTATTCATCGTTTGATAACTCCTTGAAAAGGAAATCTTTAATTTCATCATTATATTTTCTTGCCAAAGTATCTGCAGGAGTTTCTCCTACTCTTGGAACATAACAAGAACACTCACGAATAGCTTTGCCCGCTTTACTTAATTTTTCTTTGATTTTCGGATTCAGGTTTTTAGGCAAACTATCATCAAAAATCTTTGCTTTAGCTGCTGTGCTTTCTATGTCTGCGCTGTTTGCTATGATTTTAAGAGCCTGTTCATCTGCTGCACGAACAGTAACCTTAGTTCCAGAAGGATATTTAGAAACCGAAGGACGTAAAGCAGGTGCAGGAACTTCTTTTGGTTTGAAAAATTCTTTTAGCCTGTCTATT
>DAOVMP010000146.1 GCA_030630695.1 Candidatus Woesearchaeota archaeon | reverse complement strand
TCAGGAGTTGCAGACAGAGTTTATCTATCCGGCTTTGATCCTGCTATTCTAACAGGAATAAGAACAAGCGGAGAAACAATACCGGTAATAGAAGGAAAAGGCCCATACATAAGCCACGGAGCAACAGACCGCATTCAAATCAAAGGAACACCTGCAATTTTAAGTGCACAAAACATTGACAAATACCCATTGAAATTGCTTGCAACTGCATGCTATGAATACGAAACAATAGCATCTGCAAACATCTGCATAGACCCAAATCCATATAAAATGACAACAACAGAAAAAGCATGCATTCCTCAAAATGTACCAATGAGCGGAGGACAAGGAGCACCAATTGCAGTAACAAATGTTCAAGTAGAAGCAAGCCCAGGAATGACCCGCCTAAAAATAGATATATCTAATGTTGGCGGAGGAGAAGTGTTTAAACCAGGAATAGACACAATGCAAAGATGCGGCCCTTATAGTTCTGGATTAGGATTTGAAGAAATAGAGTATGCACAAGTATATGATATAAGCATGCCAGGATATTCCATACTCCATTCCTGCAGACCACTAGATCAAGGACATATACGCTTGATTAATGGCCGAGCAACAATATACTGCGACATCAACACAGCAGGACAATCAGTATACATGACACCAGTCACAATTAAACTAGCCTATGGCTATAAAAACGTAATATTCAAAAATATAGAACTATTATCAATATAATGGAAATGACAAATTTCCAAACATAGCAACTGTGAATCTATACCCAACTATTAGTACAGTTGCTATATAATAAAAAGGTGATGAATCATGAAACGCACAAAAAATAAGTTTTTTGGCGCGCAGAAAAGCAGAGCTTTTCTTGCGAAAATAATCTTACTGGCAATCATTGCAATGGTATTAATCGGGTGTCAACAAGAAGAACAAACTATTTCTATAGAAACACCGTTTATCGGAGGAACACAAGGAATAATATTTGATTTTGCACAATTGCGCAGTGAGGTCTATGACGCTGGAACAGATCCATTTGATGTTACCTTAAAAATCGAGAATAAAGGCGAATCAGATATATTACGAGACAATATTCGCATTACATTATCAGGAATAAATCCTGTTGAATTCAGCACAACAGAAAATAATCTAGTGAAAACACCAATGGACGATGTTGTTTCCATGAGAAAAGACACAATGGGCAATGTACAACCAGGACCTCCAATATTTGTGGATTTTTCTGATCTATCATATGCAGGTAAAATAACAGGAACAACAATTGATTTTCCTATACGCGCGAATATCTGCTATCTTTATAACACAAAAACAATAAGCAAACTATGCATCCGTAAAAACATACTAACCGCTGGCGAAGGAATCTGCAATATTAATGAAGACAAACCTGTTTATAACTCGGGAGCACCAATACAAATCACACGACTAACAGAAAGTGCCCGCTCAAAAGACAAAGTAGGATTTGCTTTTGAAATCCGCAACATGGGAACAGGAGATGTCTATGAAAGAGGAAGTGTTTGTGACAAATCAACACGAAAAAACAAAAACAAGCTATTTGTTCGCGTAGAAACAAACATGCCAGGAATACACTGTACAGGACTTGAGAATAAAGGAACCAAAGCAGAAGGTTATACTACTTTGTTTGACGGAGTAAAAACAATAACATGCACACAACCAGTACCTGGAAGACTAGACTTTGAACAAATACTAGGAATAGAAGCAATCTATGACTATGAAGAGTATAAACAAACAAAAATTTCAGTTAAGACGAGCGGAGAATAATTATTTTTTTATTATTTTTCTTCCTTAACAGCACTAAAAAAAGCCAGCAACGCTTCTAACTGGACAAATTCATCAGCTCCTTCAACCATTCTGAATTCTATTTCACCGCACTTGTCTACTAAACTTACTTTTTTTCTGTTATCCAAATCCAAATTCCAAACTTCTCTGTGGATTTGCTTGATTAAGTCTAAACCTGATAAACCGTACCGTAACATAACATCCAACAATCCTTTTCTAGCAGTAAGAAAATCTCCTTTAACCGCGGTTTCTAAAATTCCCTTAATTTCCTTTGGTTGAGCAAAAGAAGCTAAAGAAAACACTAACTCTTCTGTAATGTTTTTATCAACAGCTGCGCAAGACTGCAAAATATTTTCAACTCTTCTACAATCGCCTTCGGAAACTACATATAATGCGTCTTTTGCATTATCATCAATCTTTAATGACTCGTTTTTCTCAACTTTATTAATTATATTAATGACATCTTCTTTAGGTAATGGCTTAAATCTAAAAACAGCACACCTAGATTGAATCGGATCTAAGATTTTAGAAGAATAATTTGCAGCTAAAATAAATCTACACGTATTAGTGTAATTTTCCATTGTTCTTCTTAACGCCTGCTGAGCCTCTTTTGTCAAAGCATCACACTCATCTAGGAAGATTATTTTGAAAGGTACGTTTCCCATTGATTTAGTCCTTGCAAAATCCTTAACCTTAACCCTAACAACATCAATACCCCTTTCATCAGAAGCATTAAGTTCTAAAAAATTCTCTC